>QHOW01000075.1:27625-28130 GCA_003219435.1 Verrucomicrobiota bacterium
TACGCCTGCAAGATGGCGACGGGAAGCGGCAAGACAACAGTCATGGGAATGCTGGCGGCGTGGAGCATTCTTAACAAGGTGCACGATCGTAGCGACGCGCGGTTTTCAGATGTCGTGTTCATTGTCTGTCCCAACATCACCATTCGCGACCGTTTGCAGGAGCTCGATCCGAAGCGCGGCGAAGCAAGCTTGTATCGAACGCGCGATGTTGTGCCGCTGCATCTGATGTCGAAGCTCAATGAAGGTTTTGTCGTCGTTACGAACTGGCACGTGCTCGAGCCTCTGCAAGGCAATCAGGTCGGCGGCGTCGGCGCGGCGGTCGTGAAACGAGGACCCGAGAGCGATACAGCCGTGGGTCGCGCGTGTGCTGGGGCGCGAAGTGGGCGGCAAGCAAAACATTCTCGTTATGAACGACGAGGCGCATCACTGCTATCGGCTGGTGCAGGAGCGACCCGATGAATGGGATCAAATGGGTGCTGACGAGCGCGAAGATTGGTTGGAGGAG
>QHOW01000268.1 GCA_003219435.1 Verrucomicrobiota bacterium
CCGATTTCCCAATACGAAAAGCTGTTGGAGGATCTGGAGGATTTGGCGGTTGTGGCCGAGCGCCGTGAAGAACCCACCATCCCGCACGAGCAGTTCGTTTCCGAGCTCAAGCGCGATGGCATCCTTTAGCATTCAATGGCGTAAATCCACAAAGAAGGATCTGCGCAGCCTTTCGCGGAATGAAGTTTCGCGTATCATTGGCGCAGTTGAGAAGCTGGCAGATAACCCCTTGCCTCAGGGGTCGGAGAAATTAGCCGGTTCCGAACACACTTATCGCATTCGCGTCGGAAATTATCGCGTCGTCTATGAGCTATTTCGCGACGCGAACCTTGTAGAGATTCAGCGAGTTCGGCGTCGGAAAGAGGTCTATAGATGATGCGCCGAAGCTAATTAAACAGGCGTTCGCCGCGGCGAACGCCCTACAACATCCGTGAAATCCGCGTAACCTGTCGCGCCGTAGTCCCGCGGCTGCGGGACGAAGGCGGATCCGTGGTTCGTCTCCCCTCACGCGGCCCGGAAGGGGAGCACTTTCTTCTTCCTGGCTCCTAAGGTCTCGCCCTTTTGTGGCGGCAGGAAATTGTCCTCCACGTATTTGATGGCGCGCTGAATCAACTGCCGGCCGGAATTCAGGCCGAGCTTGCGTTTGATATTTTCCCGGTGGGTCTCGATCGTTTTCACGCTCAGGTTCAACGAGTGCGCAATCTTTTTTGTGCCCAGCCCCGAACCGATCAACTGAAAAACATGCATTTCGCGGTCAGATAGATTGTCGATAGTTGGGAGGTTTCCAGAAGTGCGATTTTGCCGCGGCGTTTCGAGAGATTTCTGGAATGCGCGCATGGCCAAATCCTTACTCACGTAGATCTGGCCGCGTAGAACATCGCGAATGGCGATGAGCATCTCTTCCTTGATCGCCTTTTTCATCAGATAACCATTTGCGCCCGCCCGCAACGCCCGCTCGGCGAAAATGGTTTCCTCAAACGCGGAGTAAACCAGAATCAGCAGCCCGGGGTATTCCGCCTTAAGCGCTTTGACAAAGTCCAAACAGTCGCCGGCGCCCAGCTGTAACTCAATCATGAGCAGATGCGGCCGGGTTTCTGCCACCTTGGCCCGAATGGTGTAGATGCTGTCGGCTTCGCCGCAGGCAATCAGGTCCGGTTGGCTGTTAATGAAAGCGACGATTCCGTGGCGAAGCAGCGGGTGTTCGTCTGCGACCAGGATGCGTGTTTTTGCGATCTGCCTTCCGGAGACGATCTTGCCTGGCGCGTGTGTTTTCGGGATCTCCATCAGCAAAGGATTGCGCCTAGCAAGGAGGATGCGTGTGTGAATTGGGGTACGGTTCACGCATATGGTTCGACCTGGGGCAGTTTTTTCGCCGGTCGCGAATTAATTGTAAAGAAAAAAAGATTAATTTTTGTTTTTTTGGAAAGAAATCCGGATCCGCCTTCGCCAAGCCTACGGCGCGACGAGTCTCGCGGATTTGAGCAGTCCGGGGAGCGCACAGCCTGCCCGCCGTGCGCGGGCGCCCCCGCGTGCTGGTGACCGCGCCCTCGCGATCACCAACTTTTGGTCTTAAACACGTATGGACACCAATACACACCAAGTAATTTCAGAAGCCCGCGAATCACACGAATAGACGCGAATGGCTTCGCCCTCGTTAAATCATTGAAGCGTTGCATCGTTGAATCGGATTTCGGAAATGATTCGTGTTAATTCGCGTGATTAGCGGGCGGATCTGGTTTCTTTCCATCCGTGAAATCCGTGTCATTCGTGGTCCGATCTGATCCTCCTTCGTGTTTATTCGTGTCCATTCGTGGTGAATCGAAATCTAACCTGGGAATAAACATTGACATCGGAACCGGCTGCCTGCATAAGCCTCTGCTTCCATTCAACCTAAATTCCAACAAGAAGGCTTATCATGAAATTAATTACTCCTGTTCTTGCTCTCACAGCACTGATCCTCTCGCCTGTTCCACTGGTTCAGGCTCAGGGAACACCAAAGGCCGCTGCCGGTGAAAAGAGCGCCGCGCCCGCCGGCGCAGGCAAACGGACGGACGTTTACCATGTCCACTTCGCCAAGGCCGCTCTGGGCAAGGCCGTTCAATTGGGCGACTGGCTCAAGACGCCGGATCGAACAGCTCCCATGCCAGAACACTTTATTGTTCTCCGCCATCAAGACGGCGACGCGTGGGATTACGTGGTTATTTCGCATATCGGCACAAAGGCAACTGTGGAAGCTGCCGGGATGCCGGTGCCTCCAGACAAGCGCGACCTGAGCGAGTGGCACACCGACACCTTTGTGAATGGGCCGTCATGGGAGGAGTTCAGCCGCGCCATGGGCATTGATAAGGATTCAGCGTCCAAAACGACGGGATCGGTCTTTTCTATCTCCTACTATCGCCCTGCTCCGGGTCATCGGGAGCAATTGGAAAAGATGCTCAGTGAAGTGCCGAGCGCGCCAAATGACACAAGCGCTGGCAACGTCCTTATGCAGCACTTGGAAGGCGCTGCCTGGACGTTTCTTTCCATTGCTCGCTACAATTCATGGGACGACTTTGCAACAGGTGAGAAAAACAGTGTGGCGCAAACAACCAAGAAAGACAGTCCCTGGGTGCGTTTGCGCGATCACACCGCTTACCATACCGACACACTGACCGATCGCATCGCTCCGTAAGAGGGCGAATTTCTGAGGAGCGCACGCGCCTCGCGTGCTGGTG
>QHOW01000269.1 GCA_003219435.1 Verrucomicrobiota bacterium
GCCCAAGTCACTGTCGGGACCCATACGATTCCCATGGGCGTAAGCTGGGTCGCCCTTATCGTTGCTGCCGGCCTAAGCATTTGGATGTGGCGAGTTTCGAAGTCTTAGAAGTCATCGCGCAACATCGCGTTGCCGAAATTTTCATGCGGCAGCGGGGGATGATGGGTTAGAGGCTGAGGCGCGTCGTCGCAGTCTCGATCTCAGTTTGAGCGAGTGGCATGGATCGCCGTTGCGTCGGGAGCCGTGCTTCGAAAAAATCGTCGCATCGCTCGCACCGAGAGAAACGGCTTCAAAGTAAGACGGCGCCTCAGAATTTCTTACTTAGGGCAACGTACCAGAAGCGATTACGAATCGAGTAGAGCGACGTATCGTAATTGTCGTTAGATGCTCCGAGAACCGTCGGTGGATTGCGATCAAACGCATCGACTACTCCGGCGGTGACTTTAGCGCCCCCTAGCATCCGCCGCCAGAGTGCGCCGGTCTCCAGGGCGCCAGCCACCAGATTGCTTGGCACACTCTTGGCGTCCTTCCCCGCATTCGCATAACCAAGCCCAGGTGTTTCTAGCGCTGGCCGAACAAACTCGTAGCTCAGTTGCAGATCGAGCGTCGTGTAGTCCGTCACTCGTCGATGAAGCATCCAATTCGGTTCAATGATCGTACCTGGATTTTGTGCGACCACATCGTTCCCGAGGATGAACTGGGGATCGTCCTCGAAATCGCCAATGTAATTGCCTTCGGCGACGAAATCGATGTTGCCCGGCCCAAGTTTGTATTCCCATTCGACGCGAAGAAATCCCTTGTTAAAAGGAATGGCGCCAGGAGCAAGCGGGAGCGTCCCGTTGTTGTAATCGCCGAGGAAGTCATGCGTGCCCAAGCCGGCAACAGGCTCAGCCTTCCAGGTGAAGAAATGGTTCCAGCCAAGAGTGAAGGTGAACTGGCCGAAGTTTGTCGTCGGAAGCTGGTACACAGCGGTCACATCCAACCCTTGGACCAGACGCTTACCGGCGTTGTTGTTGAGAGACTCGATGAAGACCACATCATTAAATTCATCACGATGTATTGCAGGATTGAATGGGTCCGCCTCGAGAAGCAATTGGGCGTAATCTTGTCCTGATACGATTAGATTCCGCGTGAACACCTGATACCAATCGGCGGTCAAGGTGAAGCCAGGGACGAATTTGGGCGAATAAACCAGGCCGGCTGTCCATGTCTCGGTTTTTTCCGGCTTCAGGTCAGTATTGCCACCGATAAACACGCCACCTGGTGGCTGAAATATGCTCCTCGTAACTGGATCGAAGAGTTCCGGGAAGTCCTGAAATATCGGCGTAAACAAGTCACCCGGGGTCGGTGACCGGAACGATTGTCCCCAGGTCCCACGCAGCAACAGATCAGGCACCGGCTGATAACGAATCGTCACACGATTATTGCCGCCGTTATCGAAGCTGGCCGACTCATGAGGACCCGGATTGGTCAGGTCCGTGTCGTCGAACTCTTCGAAGCGATAGGCATAATCCACTTCAAACGAATTGACCAACGGAACCTTCATCGTCGAGATCACCAGCGGGATACGCATTTCACCAAACCAGGCGTTGACCTCTTGGTGGAACTTGAAATTAGGCTGGGCGTTGAATCCGAGCTGGTCGCCCTGCGCCTGGACAGGATCTGGGATCGAGTGCTGTTGCTCCCAGATACGCTGGTAACCGCCAGCCACATCGATTCCGTCGTTCCAGAGGTGGGGGAAAAGACGCGCGTTAATCGTAATGTCAACCAGGAAATCCTTTTGCTGATAGACCGAGTGGCCCAGATAGGAAGCGAGTTGGGCCGCGAGCACGTTATTGTATGGCGCTGTCTCGCCCGTCGGCACCCGCTCGAAGATTGGCTCTCCTTCGGCAGTTGTCCCAATCTGGACTGTTCTGTAGGTCGGGGCGACCCCAATAACAGGCGCATTTTGGCCAATGAACGGATTAAACCGGCCAAGGGCTATCTGTTCCACAATCTTGCTGCGCACCGCGTCGCCAGCATCGATTTCTGTGTCGTCGAAGCGTTCATAAGTAATCCCCGCGTCATATCCCAAACGACTGATGAAAGCATTGTCTGTGAAGTTAAAGTCCCCTTTGGCGCCGACTACCCAGCGCCACCAATCCTTGTCGAAAGTGTCCAGCCGATTCCCTAACGTCTGTTGGAGACGGTACCTCACTTCCTGGAGGCGGTCACCAAATGGATTGAACATTGAGGCTCGCGCTTCAGTTATCCCGTTGGTGAAGACGTTAATAATAAATGGAGAGCCAGCGAGACCGTTATCCTGCCGGTAGTGCGAATACATCATGTCTCCATAGACTTGGAGGGCATCACCAAACACCTTGTATCGGCCACTGACGTATTCCATCGACTTTTCCATCGCCGGAATCGCCGGACTAAAAGCGCGGAAATTGAAACGGGCTGGATCGGTTCCCGGCCCTAAGGCGTCAAATGGCCGGTAGCTTGCTGGTGTGACTTGATATGTCGTCAGATCACTGAGAACAAGTTGTCCAACAGAGAAGGTCTGTGGGAATGTCTTGGTCGGGGGAGAAACCGACACGCGTCCGGCAAAAATGCCGCTATTGGTATTGAGCCCGCCGAGACCCAGGCCGGCAATGCCAAGGTTGGGGTTGACGTTGATCTCGTGATTGTTGCTTTTGTCGCCAGTGATCTGCGCGATCATAATATTCGGCCGAGGCAAATATCGCGACCTTGCCATCCAACCCTGTGATCCCGCCACGAATCCACGCCTGACGCACATTCGCATCGCGGTCAGTCGTATTTCCGTAACGAACCTCGAACTCAGCCCCTTCAAACAGCGGACCGCTATCGTGTGTGTCATCCCACATGATAAAATTGACCACACCGGCCACCGCGTCCGAACCGTAAATGGATGAGGCGCCATCTTTCAGCACTTCTATCCGTTGCAGTCCGCTCAATGGGATCAGGTTGACGTCTGCCCCGCCAAAACTCCCGCCAAACCCTGAGCCGAGAAAGGCCCGGCGGCCATTGATAAGGATGAGCACGTTTTCCGATCCAAGGCCGCGCAGGTTGATGCTCGCTGCGCCGCTGCCGCCATTGGAATCATTTTCCGTGGGGGCGTTTCCCACAAAGGAAGGAAGCTGACGCAATCCTTCCACCGGCGCATTGGCGCCCGACTTCTCCAGCCAATCGGCCGTGTATTTTGTCACCGGCAACGAGGATTCCTCTTGCGCAGTCGGGATATTTGAACCGGTAACGATCACTCGCTCGGCTTCCGCTGTGCCCGGGCTAGGCGGCAGCACCGGCTCCTGAGCAAATGCGTTCGAAACGAGAATTAATCGCGCCATTGCCGAACCGAGGCTCACAACAAGAGCAAGCCGAACTAGTCCTAACTTAAGTCGAACATTCATTCGATACCGAACGCCTGGGCACCGATTAGAGCGATTCGGGCTCAAACCAACAAGGATTCAGATTAGCGACGTCGTGCAACGCCGAATCGTCGAGAACGTCTTTGCCAGAGAAATCGAATTGCACGGCTGTCGGTTTTGAGCCGTAGTCGCCGTGTCTGTTTGATTTCGAGCTTTTTCCTCGGTGCAGGCTTGATTCTTGCGCCGCTTTTTACTTCGATCACAATATGCCTGTAAATGATGAGGTGACTTCACTGAGTGCGATTGGTCCGGCAGCTGCCGGACAAAATGTGCGGTCGCCTTTACTACCACTCATTGGAGCGTAGTCTTGGAGGCGCAAGGTCGATCACCAGCAGCAGAGGCAGCGCTCGAAAAACTTTGCCGCACTTATTGGCGGCCTATTTATGGTTTCGTAAGACGACAGGGCGTCGGGACCGAGGAAGCGAAAGATCTTACCCAAAGCTTTTTTGCACTGCTGCTGGAGCGACGGGATTTGGATGCGGTCCGCAGGGAGAAAGGACGGCTGCGTTCCTATCTGCTCACGTCAGTTAAACATTTCCTCGCCAGCGAGCAGCGCCGTGCGATGGCGATTAAGCGAGGCAAGGGACAACGGCTAGTGCCACTAGAAGAAGTCAAGCGTGGCCAGCCTCTCCAGTGCCTCGTGTACATCCACAATCTCGTCTGATTGTTGCGGCGAGAGGATCGCTGCTTCATCCAGTTTTATCCTGCCCGCGCCGCCACCGCGTTTTTGCGCTCGGTTGCTCCTGGCGTAGCTGACCAGAATTTGGCGCATCGCACGAGCGCCGACGGCGAAGAAATGCGCCCGGCTCTGCCAGTTTGGGTTGGTTTGGTCGGCCAAGCGCAAATAAGCCTCGTTGACCAGCGCCGTCGTTTGCAGGGTGTGATTAGGACGCTGCCCGGTCATCTGGTAATGAGCGAGGCGCCGGAGTTCTTCATAGACCAATGGGGTCAACTCTGCGAGCGCGGCATTGTCCCCGTGACTCCAATCCGCCAGGAGCTGGGTCACTCTATGCGGAGAGGCCGAAGACTTTTCCATAAGCTCTTCTCGGTAGCCTATCACCCACAGAAACTCTCTGCACGCGGAAGCTTTTCCAAAAAAACCTTAATTCAGATGGCCACTTTGATCGAACTTTTTCGTTTATAGCAATGGAAGGAAACTCCAATCAACAAAAGAAAGGAACAAAAATGAATCCAATGACTCAGTTCAAAAAAATATTAATTCTGCCGCTTCTCATCGCACTGTCACTCATCGTCGTCGCGCCGGCTCGCGCAACGCCCTCGTGCGGGGTTACCACCACATTTCTGACGCCGACACCGGGCCACTTTTCGTCTGGCTTGCTCGACTTGATGTGCAATGAGTTCAACTTATACGGTGGAACCTCAAGTTGAAGGTGAAGGGAGATTCGGACGTCTATATCGTCCAAAACACGTTCCCAGTCGGGGCTCACACCGGGTGGTACACGCATCCGGGTCCCAGCCTGGTCACGGTCACGGCGGGCACGATTACCGTATACGAGGCCGCCGACCCCACCTGCACTCCCCACGTTTATAACACAGGCGACAGCTTCACCGACATAGGCTGCGGGGACGTACACCTGCTGCGGAACGAGAGTGCCACCGACCAGGCAGTGACGGTCGCAGTGCAGTTGATTCCGGCGGGCCAAGCCAGAAGGATCGAGGCTGATCAGCCAGCTAATTGCCCAGTAATTACCTGTCCTTAATTGCCCATCTGGGAACGACTCCGCTCTGATCGTAGTTGTAAATCGTCCCAGTGGATGCAAAAAACCACTGGGACGAACTGTCGAAAGATTCACGACTAAAAAACAGAGCGTGCGT
>QHOW01000266.1 GCA_003219435.1 Verrucomicrobiota bacterium
CATAATTCCTCCTTTTGCAAACGTCCCCTAGCTTGCCAAATCTTCCCTTCACCATCTTCTCCGGGAACGGCGGGTCGAAGTTCCGAAAAAAGTTTAAAAAATTTTCAGGAGCGATTGACTCACTGTCGCGTGGCCGCGCGTCGGCGCTTGCTACATTCTCGATTTGTGCCCGGAAAATCCGCGTAGTCCGCGGTCATAAATCTGGCGGGTCTGATCGACCTGATCGTTACCGTCGTTGTTGCTGTAGTGCGCCTACTCCGCCAAACCACCGACTACCGGAGCTTTAACAACGCTTGCTGATGGCCCGGATGCCTTAAATATGGCCCGTGGTCTCCATCAGGCCGTCGCTAAGCTGCGCGATGGCAGCATCAACGTTCGACGCGCTGTGCCCCCAACCAAGCGCTCCGGCTAACAGTTGCCAGCGCGGCTGACAACGAACCGACCAAAGACTGGATTAGAATTAGTGTATCCGCGTTGCACGGCAAAGTTGAACGCCCGCATAATCAATCGCCGGTAATGGTCCCGTGTGACCACCGAGACATTGAGCGAGCGCAACCAATCGTCGATCTGTGCGCTTGTGATGGTTTCGACCAGGTGGTTGTTGAATCTTTTGCTGAAAGTCGCCAGGCGAGATCGAAGATCGTCTAAATCAAATTGTGAAGCAGCCTCCTTTTGCTTTGCCGTAAGAAATTCGTCAACGAGTTCTCTCGCAGTGCATGACTTCTCGTTGGACATCAGGTGTTGAACGAAAAAGTCTGTCGCATCTGCTACTGTTTTGCCATGGGCCCTAAGCTTATTTGTGCACTCTAGCAACAGACACGCAGACGCTTGAGCCTCTGTTTCTTGGATCGGGTCAGGTCGAAAATTAGGATTTTGAGTCCGGGCGAACTGGATCGCTTCGTCTTCCGTCTCAAAAACCTTTTGCTTGTGCTTTGCGGCCTCGCGGTACTTGACGACGAATTGCAGGTTGAGCTGGTTCGTGTCGCTACCGGCAATTCCGTTTCCTCCTATTGTAGGTGAAGTTTGGGTCCTGCGCGAGATGGTTCGGTGCATAGATTGATGACCTTTCATGCACGGACGGTTACGAAAAATCTCGCAAGTTGTCAAGCCAAAATAATAAAAATAATAAATAATTAATAATAATTTCCCATCCAAGCGGCCGCGGTGCGATAGTGTTCGTCGATTGTCAGTTTGACTGAAAGAGGCGCAATTGGATGTCGGCCAGCTTGGCTGACTCGGCCGACAGGCTGCCAGCCTGGCGAATGGGCATCCGGGGGCAGGCTGGCAGCCTGACATCCGATTCTCCAGCGCCACCCAAACTGACAATTGACCACCACTATCCCGCGGTGCTTCCGCATGAAGGTTTTCGATTGCGAAAACAATCACTCCCTCAACCGCTCCTCTTAAGCCAGAATGCGAGTTTCAAGAGAGAAAAAACTTACGCGGTTTTGCGCGTAGTCAAAACTGACTTCTGGTGACGTCAAGGCAGCGGAGCGCGCGATTCGACTCGATTCAGAATGCACGTCAATGAAGTAAGCCCCGCGCAGCGACAACTGTGGGGTCGATCTAATTTTCGAGGTGCTGCCGGACGATCGCCGACGGCATGGACCGGACGCCAAGCTTCTAGCATTGAGTCCTGAGCGTGATCACATTCCGCTCCAGGACGGCCTCGTAAAATTCCTTTTCGGTCAGCAGCAGCCGGACAAACGCTCGTTGGCAGATTGTGTGATAGGTAAGATTGACGGCAAAGGGAACAAGAAATCCACACGAAATTAACAACACTGCCGAACCCCAGCCCTGATCACTAAAGAGCCCGAAGAAGAGCCCGAAGAAAGCAGCGACTGTCATGAAAACTCGTGCAGGGCTCTTGCGCGCGTCATGGCCCGGCGCGCCTGCTGCTGTTCCAAGATAAGCTACGGGAATCCCCAAAAGAAGCCAGGGATCTCGAAGAACGAATGTCAGAATGACAAAGAGAACAAAAATGGACCGAAATCCCACGAGCAATTGTAGGTAACCGATAAACCACCGTCCCCAGGCCGCGAAAGTGTAA
>QHOW01000076.1 GCA_003219435.1 Verrucomicrobiota bacterium
TTATGGCTGTCCTGCGCAAAGCTGTTCGTCGCAGCGATGACCAGCGCGGTTAAAGAGGCGAGTATGGTTTTGTAATTCATGTAGCGTTTAGGGTTCTTGGTTGTTGTGCTACCGGGTTATTTCCGGGCTGCGTTTCATCCCATTCGTCGCGATGCTGGCGGAATCCTTACAGCTGTGGCCGGGATCGGCTTGTCCGCCGTAGCCTGGGCGAAGGCGGATGATCCCGGTCCCGCCATCACCTGAGGTCCTAAAGACCCCAAGTCTTCACGAAATCAGAAAAATTCGGAAAGAGATCGGCCCCAGCGTGTATTAGCGCGAAAAGATTTTTCGTTCGATCCCGAATGATGCCGAAGAAGACGCCACTTACCGCAAGCGTGGCCATCGAATAGGTGATGGCATCGAGGGCGGTGGGGACTTGCGCCGAGTTCTTCCACTGTTCCCGCGGGGCCGAAAGATGAACCCGGGTGCGTGAGCAAGTCCAAAGATCAGGGCAATTAAAACGACGCCGGTAATTTCTATGAGCGTTGCATAATTGATTCGAAAAACTGCGACGCGCCCAGAGCGCCGCTAGAGAAGAATCAATTTATCGCGCGTGCTCCAGTGAGCTTTTCTTTCATGCGCTCCTTCGCTTCCTCGCTGAGCGGTGGCCCCGGAACTTCATCAGCGTGCTCGGGGAATTTGCGTGCAGTCTCGCGAATGTAGCGAAGCTGTTCTTCGTAACGCTGGCACCAGCAGCAGATCAGAAAATGAATTCGTTTCTTGATCCGCATCATCAACGGCATTGGCTCGTCCATTGATTGCGACAAGATCCGCACCATATCCCGACATTTCGGCGTGTGCTTGCCAATGAAAACGACCAGCTGGGTTTGAAACCAATTACGCCGTGCGAACACCGATGGGTTACCGATGGGCGATGGATTATAGGGTTTCTCTGCCATTCCGCTTTTCCTCCCTTCGGCTATCAAACGAGCGATGGATATAGATTCGCCCGCTCGGTTTTGATTCCCACAATCATATGTCGAGGCAACCGTTCGGAACCTTACAAAAAAAATGCTCGCAAAGATCGACATGACACCCGAAGGCCATGCTTCTAGCTCAGTTCTCCTGAATCTTCGACCGTTGTAAGGGGTGCGCGACGCATCTTCAAAACCTTCACACCATGATCACAATCCGCTCTTCCACAGTTTCTTCTGAGCCAACGTTAATCGGTTTGGAAGTCATTCTTACGACCGCACGCTGCACTTACACAATTTCGTCGAACGGCTCGGTCGCAGATTTCAGCTCCCCCTTTGGCGGCGGCCTTTTTGGCGCCATCTCATGGCCGCGCTCGCGCTTCCGCCTCAAAGAGGGATTGTCATTGGAACAGCAAATGTTTCTGCCTCATGATGGTTCAGCGGTTGCATTGTCGTGGGAGCTGCGCGGGGGGATCATTCCAGCGCAGCTTGTCGTCAGGCCATTTTTTTCGGGTTGCAGCCCGCAGTCCTACCGCGATGTCGGTTTCGATCTTGAGTCGGAGCAGGAAGGTGGTCGGCTCACCTGGCTGCCGAATGTGCGTGGACCAAAAGTCATCGCCGATATGAACGGCCGATATTACGATGAACCCGCACGGTCGTTTGACTGCCTTTGCCGACAAGCGACAGCTTCGGCGTCATCGGAAGATCTGATCACGCCGGGACGTTTCGAGTTTGAACTGAGCAGGCGACCCTCGGTTCTGATCTTCTCGGTGGAAGGTTACGCTAGCACTCAACGCAACCAACACGTCGGCGCATTTCTAGCGGGTCTTATCCAAGACGATTCTACTACGGGAAGAGATTTGGTTATCGATCGCGGGTGCAGGACAGCGATGAGTGCGGAACTTGTGACCGCGTGATCACGAACCAGACCTATTTCAGGCTCGCGACAAATCTTGCGCAAGAGATTACTCACTTACCGCCACGTGCGTCGCGCAGCAATCGCACAATCGACAGGGCTCTTCGCAAAGCGTACAGGAAATACGACCCAAGCAAGCAGACTCAAAGCCTCCTGCCACGCTACCTTGTTGGGTAATTTTTGCCATTCAACAACACCGGGACTCCAAGTCGTGTGCTAGAAGGAGGCGCTTTCTACTCACGATTCGTGATCGCGACGATTTCCCACGAAAAACCTTCTTTCCCCTGCGTAAGCGCCTTCGCTTTGAAATGAAAAGCGATGCCCCTGAAATCGATGATTTCGCAATCCTAAGTCTGGCGTGTCTGCCAATTTCGCCACCCTGGCAAATCGATTTTCGACTTTAGATTTCCGTTTTGCGATTGCAAGGAGCACGCCTTCCGGATTAACAGAAAGAGAGCCTTTCATCTTTTCGCTGCTTGCCCGAGCCGCGGAGTTCGCGAAATCCGAAACTTCTAAAATCAGCCATGAAGGCGACCAGCTATCGTTTGATCTCAAGAAGAATCCGACGCCATCACCAGAATCGAACAATCGCGTCGAGATTCCCAAGTCGTATCCTGTAAGGTTCCGTATGAGGCTTTGGCGGAAGAATAGCGCTCGCGTTTTAGTCGTTGGCATTTTCCAAAGTCCGGGGACCGGTCGTGCTGTTCTGAAGAATCTTTATCGAGCTCGGTTTCGCCGCGTCGCTGCGATCCACGCTTCGGCCGGAGGCCGGACACGGGTCGAGGAATATGGCGTCTCGGCGATTGGCGGAGCCGCCGCCGCCTCGGCCTTGGGCTATTCTGGCGGATTCCCGGCCGGGGGTGCTGGCGTTGTTGCTGGCCGCGTTTGCGTTTGCGGGCGCTCTCAGCGGATGGATTCTCACCCGGTCGCTTCAGCAGCATGTTGACGAGAGGAGGCTCGCCCGCTGCGCGAGCACGATCCTCCCGGGCGAAACGCTTGTGATGGCCGAGGTTAAAGCCAGCGAAACGGCGCGTGTGCTCGTGATCTTGCGGGACGTGGAAGCAGAGGCGCCGGTGACGTTTGCTTTTCATTCGCCGCCTCCTTTTCCATTCGAATCGACCGGCCGACCGCTCGGTTATGAACTGCCTTCGAGTCAGCGTCTCGTCGAAAACGCGGCGCGCCTCGCGCGCGCGATTCCGGTCAGCCGCGAAGCGAAGTCGCGCGGACCATCCCTTCTGCACCGGTTGCGCGAGATCGAGGGCGCGCTGGAATGGGCAAACGCGAGTCTCACGATGTCGGCTGAAGTGCATCACGCCTTCACGCTTTCGGCGGAATGGCTACTCGATAATGCCTATCTAATTCGGGAACAGGTGACCGATCTGCGCCGGAGTCTCCCGCAAAAATGTTATGGAGACCTCCCCCTGATCGCCAGCGGCTCTCAGACGGGTTTGCCGCGGGTTTACCAGGTGGCCTCGGAAATGGTTGCCGAGAGTGGTGGCGCCTTGGAACCGGAGATCATCCGGAAATTTCTAGTCGCTTTTCAGGAGATCGCGCCGCTGGACATCGGAGAACTCTGGGCCCTGCCACTGATGTTGCGTTTGCAGTTACTCGAACGCCTGCGCGCGCTCGCGATCCAGGTCGAGCAACTACAAAGCCAGAGTGAGCAGGCGGACTTTTGGGCGAATCGGCTCATTACCGCGGCGCGCCACGATTCGCCGCAGTTGCTCCGGGAAATGGAGGAACTGGTGAAACGGTATCCGGAGCCTACGCCGCATTTTTCGAGCGAACTGGTCGCGCACCTCTACGACGAAGAGACGGTGCTCCCAATAGTGACTGGCTGGCTGGAACGCGCGCTCCGCGCTCCGCTGCTCGAAGTTATTCAGCAGGAACATCGGCGTCAGGCCGTGCAGCAGACGGAGCTCGCCAATGTGATCAATAGTTGCCGCCGCCTCGCGCAAATCCAGTGGCGGGAACTTTTCCAATCAACCAGCTGGGCGGAAAGCGAATTGTCGGCCGATCCGACCGGCGTTTATGCCCGCATGGATTTTGAGACGCGCGATCGTTGCCGGAGCGCGGTGGAAGAAATCGCCCGGTGGTCAAAGTGTTCGGAACAAAAAGTCATCGACCAAGCGCTTGCGCTGGCGAAAGCAGCGGAGGACGAGCTCACGCGGCACGTCGGCTATCGCGCGACGAGCGCGCGAGTTCCGCTTGCAGAACGATGGCGCCGATGGCTTCGCGCGCACCCGGCGGGCACGTATTTCGGAAGCCTTTTCCTGTTCACGGTTGCAACCGTGGCAGCGCCTCTTGTTTTTGTCTCTGAATCGGTCCATTGGCTGACACTCGGGCTGCTGGGAGTTCTGCTGCTCTTGCCCGCAACTGAAGTGGCAGTGCTGGTCGTGAATTATCTCGTCACTTCGTTCTTACCCCCGCAGGTGTTGCCCAAAATGTCCTTCGCAAAAGAAGGCATTCCCGATGATTGCCGCACGCTGGTGGTGGTGCCGCTGTTGCTGATCACTCCAGACGCGATCCAAAACGAACTCAACCGCCTCGAAATTCGTTACCTCGGAAATACCGATGCGAATCTGCGCTTTTCGCTTCTGACCGATTTTGCTGACGCACCGCGGCAGAGCATGCCTGAGGATACCGAATATATCGACATCGTGACCCGCGGGATCGAGGAACTAAATCGCCGGCACGGAGCTGGGCGCTTCTTTCTTTTTCATCGGGGTCGCACATGGAGTGAGAGCGAGCGGCGCTGGATCGGCTGGGAACGCAAGCGCGGCAAGCTTGAGCAACTCAACCGATTCCTCGTCGGCGAATCCGCGCCCGAGTTGGAAGGATTCCTTTGCATGGGCGATCCCGCGCAGCTCGAAGGCATTCGGTTTGTCATCACGTTGGATGCCGATACCCAGCTGCTGCGCGATACCGCCCGGACGATGATCGAAACCCTGGTGCATCCGCTGAATCAGGCGCGGCTTTCGACGGATGGCCGCCGCGTGATTCGCGGTTACACGATCATTCAACCAAGCGTCAGCGCCTCGCTTCCGAGTGCGAGGGCGACGTGGTTCTCACGCATCTTTGCTGATCCGCGCGGGATCGATCCTTACACACACGCCGTCTCCGATGTTTATCAGGATCTGGTCGGAGAAGGCAGTTATCACGGCAAGGGCATCTACGAATTGCGCACGTTTCATCGCCTCTTGTCCGGACGGTTTCCAACAGCGCACTTGTTGAGCCATGATCTGCTGGAAGGCTGCCATGTCCGCGTCGGGCTGGCGACGGACATCGAGCTGCTCGATGTCTTCCCGAATAGTTACATCGCGTGGTGGAGTCGACAGCACCGCTGGATTCGCGGCGACTGGCAAATCATCGATTGGCTGAGGCCACGCGTACCCGTGGGCGGCGGCAGGGTGGAACCCAATCCGCTTTCCGCCTTTGATCGCTGGAAGATATTCGACAATCTGCGCCGTAGCCTGGTGCCGCCGGGAATTGTGGCCCTCCTTTTGGCGGGCTGGTTTTTTACGCCTGCCCCGATGCTCTGGAGCGGAATTATCGCGGGTCTGATGTTGTGGCCGGTCCTGAATGCTCTCCTTGGCCTTTTATTCGATCCGCCGCCGCCCGGAACGAGATTTTGGCGCGAGCCGCGCGACCGTCTCCTCCGCTCCATCTTCGCGGTTATTTTTCTGCCGGATTATGCGGGCGTGGCACTCGATGCCATTGCTCGCGTGACCTACCGGCGAATCACATCACATCGGCTGCTGCTGGAATGGGAGACGGCGCTGGACGCTCACCGGCGGGCGAGAAGTCGGCAACGGCAATTTGTTCTCAGCCGGCTTTGGATCCCCGCTGCCTGCGTGCTCCTTTTCGCTGGCGCGGCTTGGTGGGGGACAGGGGCGCTGGTAGCCATGGCTCCGTTTCTCCTTTTGTGGGCTCTCTTTCCGGTGGCAGTGGTGGTGATCAATCGTCCGGCGAAAAGCTGGCGCGGCGGAACGCTGACGGCGGACGATCGCCGATTCCTGCGCGCGGCAGCGCGACGAACCTGGAGATACTTCGATGATTTTGTCGGGCCACAGACCTCCTGGCTGCCGCCGGACAATGTCCAGGAAACTCCAACCCGGGAAATTTTCCTGCGCACGTCACCGACGAACATCGGACTGTGGATGCTGGCGACCGTGGCGGCGAATGACTTCGGTTACATCACAATCGATGACTTGGTGGCGCGTAACCTTGGCACGCTCGAAACCGTGGGTCGGCTCGAACGCTTCGAAGGTCATCTCTTCAATTGGTACGACCTGAGGACGCTGGAACCATTGCGTCCACGCTACGTCTCCACCGTGGACAGCGGCAATTTGCTCGCGAGCCTCTGGACTTTCGAAACGAGTTGCGATGAACTGGCCGTGCGTCCCCTTCTGGATGCGGGCGCATTGCGTGGAATAGCCGACACCCTAAACGTGCTCCGGCAAGTCGCCGCTGCCATGAAAGAGGGGGAACGCCCTTCGGCGTTTCTCCGTCTGGCAGAACTGACCACGAGCCGGCCAGCGGATCTGGAGGAAATCATCTTGCGCGTCCGGGCCGCTCGGCAGCCGGCGCAGGATCTTCTGCTCCACTACCGCGGGGAGGAAACCGATCCGCGCACTTACTGGGCGCAACAGATTTCGAAGCAGATCGCGGCATGGAATGGCGTCATCGACAAATATCTCCGGCCGGTGGAAATCCTGATGGCGGCTCCGGCGCAACTGATGTCGTTAGGCGAAGCGACGCACGAATCCCGACGGGACGCGCTCGGGGCTACCTTTTCGCTGCGCACCATTGCCATCGAAGGCGTCTCCGGGCTGGTGCCGTTGCTCGCTTTTCATGAGCGGCGAGAGGATCAGGAGATTCCTCCCGACGTGCGCGAGTGGCTCGATCTTCTCGTCACCGAGGTGGAGCAGTCGCGCCGGAACGCCTCCGAGCAGCTCGCGCAATTGGACGAATTGGTCGCCCGGAGCCAGCAATTGGAAGGCAGGATGGGGCTGCGATTTCTCTATGATGAGGAACGACGGATTTTTGCCATCGGCTATCACGTGGCGGAGCGGCGGCTAGACAACTCGTTTTACGATCTGCTTGCGAGCGAAGCGCGCCTAACGAGCTTCCTAGCCATCGCGCGCGGCGAAGTGCCGGTGGAACATTGGTGGGCTTTGAGCCGGCCCTTTGGCTCCGCCTACGGTCGGCTGCCGCTTCTCTCCTGGACCGGAACGATGTTCGAATATCTGATGCCGCTCTTGTTTACCCAGACTCACGAAAATTCGCTGCTTGATCGCGCCTGTTACGACGCCGTGCGCTGTCAGATTGCTTATGCGCGGCAAAGCCGCGTGCCGTGGGGCATTTCGGAGTCCGCCTTTAGCGCGCTCGACCGGCACAACGTTTATCAATACCGGGCCTTTGGCGTGCCGGCGCTGGCGTTGAAGCGTGGGCAGGAAGACGACTTGGTGGTAGCGCCGTATGCTGCCGCGCTTGCTCTCGGCGTGGAACCGGCCGCCGCGATGAGGAATCTGCGGCGGCTCGCCACCCTGGGCGAATCGGCTTTGCTCGACGACTACGGCTACTACGAATCGATCGACTATTCGCGACGCACTGAACCCGGGGGCGCGGCCGGAATCGTCATCCGTTGCTACATGGTACATCACCAGGGGATGTCGCTGCTCGCCTACGACAATGCTCTGAATGACAATGCGATGCGGAGGCGTTTTCATTCTGACCCCCGCATTCGCGCCACCGAGCCGCTCCTACACGAGCACATTCCCGAACAAATTTTGCCGACCACCGATGAGGTCCACGAAGAGCGCCCGCTGCCCCGGACGATTCCGAGTGTCGGCGCCGGCCTCGTGGCGCAAACACCAGACTTGTCCTCGCCGCGCATCCACCTCCTCTCCAATGGAACCTGCTCTGTCACGATAACGAACTCCGGCGGCGGCTGTCTGCGCTGGCTGGATCTGGATGTGACCCGCTGGCACGCCGATACGACTTGCGACGTGTCGGGCCCAGTTTGTTATATCCGGGATTTGGAGAGTGGAACGACTTGGAGCAATACCCATCAACCGCTGAGATCTCCCGAGCGTCGTTACACCTGGCGTTTCGCGCCGGACAAAGCTGAATTTCGGCGCAGGAGCGGACCGTGCGAGACCATCACGGAGATTGCCGTCTCCGCGGAAGACGACACGGAAGTCCGACGCATCACTTTGGTGAACACTTCACGCAAATTGTGTCGGCTGGAGCTGACCAGTTATTTGGAGCTTGCGCTCGCGCCGCACCGGACCGATCGGGCGCACCCTGCTTTTAACAAGCTTTTCATCGAAACCGAATGGTTGCCGCATTGCCAGGCGCTGGTCGCGCGCCGCCGCCTGCGCGCCCCTGACGATCGCCCGGTTTGGGCCGCGCACGTCATGGTTGCCGAGTCCTCCTTTACCGGCTCAACCGAGTTTGAAACCGACCGCGCCCAATTCCTCGGCCGGGGCCGCACGCCGGCAAATCCCGAAGCGATCACCCGCAGCCTAACGAACAGTGTCGGCGCCGTGCTCGATCCGATCTTCAGCCTGCGCCAGCGCGTCACGATCCTGCCTAACGAACGCTTGCAGTTTGCGCTTGTCACCGTCGTGGCGGCGTCACGTGAAGCGGTTGTCGCACTGGCGGAACGCTACTCGGAGTTCCACACCTGCGCGCGCTCTTTTGAAACCGCCTGGACCCATTCCCAACTGGAGATGCGCCGGCTCCGCATTCGCCCGGGAGATATGCAGACCTTTCAACAACTGGCGGCTCTCATCATCTTTCCGCAGGCCCAACTTCGACCGCCACCCGCGCGTCTCGGGCGCCGGGCCGAGGGTCAGCGCGCGCTGTGGCGACAAGGCATTTCCGGCGACCTGCCGATTGTCGTAGTCATGATCGGTCACCTCCGCGACATCGAAGTCGTGCGCGAAATTTTGACTGCGCATACCTTCTGGAATCTGCGTGGCTTGAAGGTCGATCTTGTGCTCGTGAGCGAGGAATCGCCGAGTTATGACGAAGTGTTAACCGCTCACCTGCGCCAGCTCACCGAAGCGCAGGCGCACCTAACCGGCGTGGATCAACCCGGCGGCGTTTACTTCCGATCGGCCACGAAAATTTCGAAAGAAGAACTGATCGCGCTTCAGGCCGCTGCGCGAATGGTCCTGGTCGCAGCTCGCGGCACGCTCCGCCAACAACTTGCCGCGACCACACCCGTAGCCGCTAAACCGCGGCTCCTGGCGCCCGGCGAACAGTTCCAGGAAGAGCTCTCGGCGCCGCTGACTTTCATGGAGCTGAAATACTTCAATGGCCTCGGTGGCTTTACTGAGGACGGGAAGGAATTCGTCATCTATCTGGGTCCCGGCAGCCAAACGCCCCTTCCCTGGATCAACATCATGGCCAATCCGAAGTTCGGCGCGTTTGTTTCCGAGTCGGGCGCCGAATTTGTCTGGGGCCGCAATAGCCAGACTGATCGCCTCACGCCGTGGTTTAACGATCCGATCTCCGATCCGCCCGGGACCGCGATCTACATCCGCGACGATGACATCGGCGCCGTGTGGTCGCCCACGCCGCAACCGATCCGCGAGAAGGACGCTTATCGCGCACGACATGCCCAGGGTTACACAACTTTCGAACACAACAGCCACGCGATCGAACAACGGCTTCTCACTTTCGTGCCGGTCGATGACGCGGGCGGCCAGCCGGTGCGCCTGCAACGGCTGCGCTTGCGCAACAATTCGTCGCGCCGACGGAAGCTGACCGTCACCTCCTACGCCACTCTCGTTCTCGGATCCGACCCGGAGGAAACCGGCATGCATGTGGTCACGAAATGGGATTTGCAAAGCCAGACTCTCTTTGCCCGCAACTTCTACAATCCGGAATTTTGCGAGTGCATCACTTTTGCCACTTCGGCTCCAACGCCTGCTTCGTTCACAGGTGATCGTGCCGTGTTCATCGGGCGCAACCGCTCGTTGCGCGATCCGGCCGCGATGGAGCACGCACGTTTGACCGGTAATGTGGGCGCCGGCCTCGACCCATGTGCCGCCGTGCAGGTCGCGGTTGAGATTGAACCGGGAGACACCGCCGAGATGACTTTCCTTCTCGGGCAGGCGGATGACGAAGAACAAGCGCGCGCACTTGTGACCCGATTCCGCGATCCCGCGAACGTCGAAGCTGCATTTCAGGAAACTCGCCGTTCGTGGGACCGGCTCCTAAGCACGATCGAAGTGGAAACGCCGGAGCTTTCGACAAATTTTCTGCTCAATCGCTGGCTGCTTTACCAAACTCTCAGCTGCCGGATTTGGGGCCGCTCGGCCCTTTATCAATCGGGCGGCGCTTACGGCTTCCGCGACCAATTGCAGGATGTCATGGCCCTCGTGCACGCCGCGCCCAACATCGCGCGCGACCACATCCTGCGCGCGGCCGCGCGCCAATTCGTGGAAGGCGATGTCCAGCATTGGTGGCATCCCGATTCAGGCGCTGGGGTGCGCACCCGGATCAGTGACGATCTTCTCTGGCTTCCCTTTGCGACCGCGCATTACGTCCGCACTACTGGCGACGTCGCGATCCTCGATCAAATGGTCCCGTTCCTCGAAGCGAAACCACTCGAGATCCAACAGGCAGAGAGCCTCTCCGTTCCGGTCGCTTCCGTCGCGGAGGGTTCGCTGCTCGAACATTGCCGGCGTGCCCTCGCGCGCGCCGCCACCGCTGGTCCGCACGGATTGCCGCTGATCGGAGGAGGCGATTGGAATGACGGCCTCAATCGCGTCGGACTGGGTGGCAAAGGCGAAAGCGTCTGGCTCGCTTGGTTTGAGATTTGTGTGCTTGAGGATTTCGCTGAGTTGCTCACCTCGCGCGAGCTGGGCGAGGAAGCGCAAGCCTGCCGCACCCGCGCCGCCCAGCTCGCACAGACGATCGACGCCCAGGCTTGGGACGGAGGGTGGTATCGCCGCGCATACTTTGACGATGGTACCCCTCTTGGATCCAAGGAAAACGCCGAAGCACGCATCGATTCGCTCCCGCAAACGTGGGCTGCGATTTCCGGCGTTGGCGACTCCGATCGCGTCGAGGTCGCGCTGCGATCGCTCGAGGAAAGCCTCGTGCGTGAAGCTGACGATCTGATCTTGCTCTTCACTCCGCCTTTCGACAAAACCGCCGCCGACATAGGCTACATCAAGGCTTACCCGCCCGGCGTGCGGGAAAACGGCGGCCAATATACGCATGCCGCCACTTGGGTGGCCATGGCTTTTGCCCGCCAGGGCGATGGCGACAAAGCCGTCCGACTTTTGCGGATGCTGAATCCGATCGAGCACGCCAGGGACGAGAAAGATTGCGAACGCTACAAGGTCGAGCCGTATGTCATGCCAGGGGACGTTTACTCGTTAGCCGGCGACGTCGGGCGCGGTGGCTGGACTTGGTACACGGGCGCGGCAGCTTGGACCTATCGCGTCTGGCTCGAAGAAATTCTGGGATTCCAACGCCGCGGCGACACGCTCAGGCTCGACCCGGTTATACCGAAAGATTGGCCTGGCTTCCGTCTGCGATATCGTTTCCGGAACACTAGTTATCGCATCGCGGTCGAGAATCCAGATCACTGTTCCCAAGGTGTCACCCTGGTGGAACTGGATGGAGTAGCGGCAGCCGACAAAATCGTGAGGTTGCGTGACGATGCACTGCCTCACGAGGTGCGTGTTGTCTTGGGAACCAGACCGTCGGCGTGAGGTTATCGCAGATTTGCCAGGTGATGCGCAGCAATCCTTTGAAATCGATGCTTTCGCAATCCTAAGTCTGGCGCGTCTGCCATTTCGCCACCTGTCAAATCGATTTTCGACTTTAGATTTTAGATTTGCGATTTGCGATTGCGAGGAGCCCGACGTTAAGCCGCGCTTGCCGGAGGTGCGGCGGCGGGTGCCGCCGGCGCCGCCGGTTTCTTTTTTGCTGCAGCCTCTGCAAGTTTTGCATCGACCTCGGCAGCGTCGGTTGGGCAGATGCTGTGATAGTACTCGTTTGGTTTCGCTAGGTCGCTCTTGCGCAGCAGTAAAGCGTCGAAGCGTTCGCGACGGCTGAGCTCAAAAACCTTGTCCATTTTGATCGCCTCGAACGGACAGACTTCGACACAGATCTGGCAACTCATGCAGACCGAGATGTCGATGTTGAACACCTTCGGGTAAAATTGCGGTTTGTCCATGTAATCAGGCTTCTTGTCTTCGCTCTTGACGATGTAAATGCACTGCGGCGGGCATTCCTTCTCGCAAATTTTGCAAGCTACGCAGCGCAGTCCGGCCTCTGGATCATCGCCGTCGTAAGGCAGAAACGGGAAATTTCGGTAGTTCTCCGGCAGTGGATTGCGTTCCTCAGGATACTGCACCGTAATCAGGCGGTCCTTCTCGAAATAACTTCCGACGAAGTTCCGCGCCGTAACGGCCATTCCCTTTAGTATTCCTGTGCCGATCATTTGTTCGTTACAAAAGTTACAAAGGTTACATGGTTACAAAAGGGCCTCGCACCTCGAGTTTCTGTTCCGTCGTAACATTGTAACCCCTGTAATTTTTTTAACATCGCGCTAGCGATCCACTTCTCCCATCACGATATCGACACTGCCGAGGATTACCATCACGTCGGCCACGGTGTGGCCGAGGCAGAGATCTTCCAGAACAGTCAGGTTGATGAAGCTCGGCGGGCGCACACGGTAGCGATACGGATTGGTCCCGCCGTCGCTGATCAAATAGAAACCGAGCTCTCCTTTCGGCGCTTCGATCCGTCCGTAAGCCTCTCCGACAGGCGGTCGAAATGCACGGATTTTCACTTTCGGATTCATGATCGGGCCAGCGGGAACTTGTTCTAATGCCTGCTTCAAAATTCCAACGCTCTCGCGCATTTCGAGGGCACGCATCATCAAGCGGTCGTAGGTGTCGCCGTGTTCGCCAAGGGGGATGCGAAATTTGAAACGCGGATAAAATCCGTAGCCATCCACCTTTCGCACATCGTAATTGACCCCGCACGCACGCAGCATTGGACCGGTGATGCCTGCATTGATCGCCAGCTCAGCCGAAAGCTTCCCGACATTCTGCGTGCGCGCGATCACGATTTCGTTTCCGACGACTAGATTTTCCATCTCATCGATAAAGCGCGGGAAAAGATCGACGATCTTTTTTGCCCGCTCCATCCAATCCGGTCCTGCATCGACCCGACAGCCGCCGAAACGCATGTAGTCGCACATCATCCGGGAACCGGAGAGCGATTCGAACAAATCCAGAATTTTCTCGCGCTCGCGGAACGCATACATGAGTGGCGTGCCCCACGCGCCCATGTCGCTGAGCAGAAATCCAAGCAGCGACGCATGATTTTGCAGCCGGGTCAGTTCCGCAAGAATGACGCGCAGATATTGTGCGCGCTCGGGAACTTCGATCCCGGCGAGCTTCTCCACGCTGAGCGCATAGGCCCAGTTGTTGGTCATCGAGCAAAAGTAATCGAGCCGATCTGTGTACGGCATAGAGCCGAGATAGCTCGTGTTCTCTCCGATCTTTTCGTGGTTGCGATGCAAATATCCGAAGACCGGCTTGAGTTTGCGCACAATCTCGCCTTCGAGAGCGACGTTCATGCGAAACACGCCATGAGTCGATGGATGTTGCGGTCCCATCGAGACTTCCATCAGCTCGCCTTCGAGACGCGAACCCATCGTTGTAGGCGGTCGCTCGATTGGTTCCAGCGTTTGGATCGTTGCAGTCATGCGGATTGCGGAGTTAAAAAGTTACAAGGGTTACATGGTTACAACGGCAGGCGCGCGAGATCTTTTGTAACGTTGTAACTCTTGTAACCATTTAACCTTTCACTGCATCGGTGATCTTTTCCGCGCCGTCCAGTTGCGGTCGCGACGCACAATGTTGTTTTGCGCGCTCGAGCACATCGTCGTGAGGTGTCGGCTCGTATTCGTAATCATCGGGCTCGCGATAATCTTTGCGCATCGGATGATCAACAAATTCGTCCCACATCAAAATGCGTCGCAGATCCGGATGGCCGTCGAAGCGCACGCCGTAAAGATCAAAAATCTCGCGCTCCTGAAATTCCGCGCTCCGCCAGATTGAGGTTAGTGAAGGCAAACGCGCGCCCTGTGCGCGATCTGTCGTGCGCATACGAATCACGACCGGCCCGTGTTTATGTATCATCGAGTAAAGGTGATAAACTGCTTCGAGGTAGCCGGGGATTTTTTCTTCCGTCGTCTCATCGACTTCTTTCTCTTCGCTATCGACGAGCTTCTTCACTTTCACTGTCTTTTTTACGGTCCGATCCAGCCAATCGACGCCGGTCACATTTGAACAAAAATCGAATCGCAGCGCGGGATCGATGCGTAAGAAACGGGCCACCGCCCGTGCATGTTCATTGTCGATCAATAGCGACAATTGCTGCGCGGGACCCGGATTCGGAACGATGTCGATCTTGGCGCCGGGCACGGCGGCTTCGATGCGGGCCTTAATTTGTTCGAGAGGTTCCATCGTTAAATCTGAGGTAGCACACGCATCTTGCCTGTGGGGCCAGCGGGATTCCAGGCTGCTGGCCGGAAATCGACCAGGCGAGACGCCCGGTCGCCCCACAGACTGCAAGTCTGTGCTACGTTCATGTCCTTTCGATCTTCGGCGGTTGAAAGAGATCCCGATTCGCCGGCGGCTCCAAATCGTGTTCGCCAAATGCTGGCACTGGAAACTCGCTGGGTTGCGCGGCAGTGAGATGCTCCGCCTTGGTCG
>QHOW01000077.1 GCA_003219435.1 Verrucomicrobiota bacterium
CGCGCACGACTTCCGTCGAAAGTCCGAAATTATTAAATGACACGAGGCGAAGTTAAGACAGGGATGCGCTTTGCGCAGGTTAAAAGGTTAGAGGCGCATTTGTTGTAGCCGGGGCGGCTTGTCCCGCCGTAGTTTCACTTTGCTCTTCTTCAGCTCTTCGTCGCGTTTCTTGTTGCACGCATCATCCTTGCAATCGGGGCATACCGCCGACACGAACACGATGTTCTTTCTGTCCGGCGACCAGATTCCGTCGTCTGCCCCGGTTGAGATTGTCGTTAGCTGCCGAGGTTTCCGAACCAGCTGACCGCTTTCGGTCTCGAAATCGCATATCCTGATTTGCGTCGGATCAGTCGCCTTGGAGGTCCAGGTCAGCCGTTTGCCGTCCGGTGAAAACCGCGGGCGCTCCTCATTGTTCGGCGTGGGATTAAGACGGCGCGATTCACTACCGTCGCCGGCACAATCCACAAATGCGAAATCCTCGTGTTCTTTTCAAGATCGACATCTTCGCAGTCGAATACGACCCATTTATCCGTCCGGCGAAGGCACCGGAGCGCCGACGCGCTTCAGTGCGAGGTTTGCGCGAAAGCGGAGATGGCGAAGAGAGAGATTCCGCCGATCAAAATCCTCATGAACCGCAAGCTCTCGTTGAACTGTCGCGACCGCAACTGCTTGGGTAGCGCACGTGTCTCGCGTGTTGGTTTAGGCGTCGCGCCGAAACGAACTTCGCTTGTGCGTCGGTGCACCGCGTGTTTGAAACATCGAAGAAATTCGCGATCGCGAGGACGCGCTCGCCAGCACGCGAGACGCGTGCGCTACCCCAGACATCCGCGATCATGCTTTCTTGTCATTCCGAGCTACCAGCGCCAAGATCGATAGCAACTGACTCCAACCGCAGACCACCGCATTTAATGAAACAACCCGACCATGAAGATCAGCACGCGCCGCTGAGTTATCACGGCGCATGGCGGATCGTCTGGCTGGTCTTTTTGCTCGTCATCATCTGGTTGATTTTGCGTTCGCTTCAGCCTGTGATTTTACTCTTCGCGCTCGTCTTTCTCCTGGCGATGGTTCTTAACCCAATCGTCGTCTGGCTGCACAAATTCCACATTCCGCGGTTGGTGAGCGTGATCCTCCTGATGTTTGCGCTAATCGCTGTCGTGGGAACCATCGTTCTCTTTGCCATTCCGCCACTGGCCAGGCAAACCCAGGAACTGGTGCATAGTGCGCCGGGCGTTTGGCAGAGCATTCGCATCCGCATCGAATCGCTTACCCAAAATTATCCAGCAGTTCGCGAAGCGTTACCACGCACTGACGAAATCGCCGGGAAAGCCGGCGCGGCCGCCGGAACAGTCGGGAGCATTTTACTAAGATCGACAATTGGTTTGGTCGGCGGTGTAGCCAGCATCGTTTTCGCGGTGCTCCTGCTCGTTTTTGTTTTGGCCAGTCCCCGGCCGCTCGTCACCGCGTATCTTGCCCTCGCCCCGAATCGTTACCGCGAGCAAGCCCACCGCACACTCGCGCGACTCATGGAACAAATGACTGCGTGGGCGCGCGGAGTCGCCATCAACGGTGCCATCACCGGCGTCTCCATAGGCGGGTTGCTTTGGCTGATCGGCGTGCAGCCAGCGCTGATCTTTGGCGTATTCGCGTTTCTCGGCGAGTTTCTTCCCACCATCGGCGCATTTCTTGTTTCCATTCCGATCCTGTTGGTTGCTCTGAGCATGGGCGGCACAAAATTCTGGCTGGCCCTCGGCGTCATCGTATTGGTTTACCAAATCGAGCTGAACGTTCTGGTGCCGGGCGTGCTTGGCAAAGAGATGCAGTTGCACCCGGTCAACATTTTGTTCTTTACGCTCGCGACCGCGGCGATGTTCGGATTGCTCGGGGTTTTTCTGGCCGTGCCTGCCGCCGCGCTCGTCCACATTGTTATCGACGAATTTTATCTGCGACCACGCAAACCCGATTACGCCGCGCTCGATCGCGAGGCAGCCGCACTGGTGGAAGGGAAACGATGAAACTCAAAACCGCATTGGCGCTTGCCGTGACGCTCTTGGCCGGCATGGCGAACGCCGAAAAAATCGCGCTTGTTAACGGGACGCTGATCAATCCGGCGACATCGCAGATTGTTCAAGATGCGACGATCATAATTAAAGGTGACAAAATCACTTCAGCCGGCGCTGCCAAGGCGTTCAGCCCTCCGAAAGACGCCCGGATCATCGATTGCCAAGGCAAATTTATTTTGCCGGGATACATCGATACGCACGTTCATTTCTTTCAATCGGGCGATCTGTTCACCCGGCCGGATGTCGTCGATCTCACGAAGGTGCGACCGTACGCAGACGAAGTCGCGTGGATCAAAAAAAACTTGCCCGACACGTTTGTGCGCCATCTGCGCAGCGGCATCACGTCGGTCGTCGATGTCGGCGGGCCGTTTTGGAATTTCGAAGTGCGCAAGATCGCAAACGCGACGGCAAAAGCGCCTCGCGTTGCAGTGGCCGGGCCGTTGATCTCGAGTGTATCGCGTCCGCAACTCGATCTTGGTGATCCACCCATCGTCAAGATCGACAATACCGAACAAGCGCGTGAATTCGTGCGCAAGCTGGCCGCGCAAAATCCCGACCTGGTCAAGATCTGGTACATCGTTGATAAAGATCACCCGGTCGACAGCTTTCGCACAATCGTTCGGGCCACGATCGAAGAAAGCCACGCGCGCAAGATTCGTGTCGCGGTTCACGCGACCGAATTGGAGACGGCGCGCGCTGCCGTGGAAGAAGGCGCCGACGTGCTCGTGCACAGCGTGACGGACAAGCCGGTCGATGACGCCTTTGTGAAGTTGCTGAACGATCGACGTATAATTTTGTGCCCGACACTAGTCGTGTTTGAGCGTTACGGTCGCACGTTCGCCAGTAGATTGAATCTGACGCCGGAAGAAAAAGCCTGGGGCAACCCCGACGTGATCGCGACCTTGGACGTGACCAAACTGCCGGCGGATCAGCTCCCCGAGCGCATCAAAACTGCACTCGCCGATCCAAATGCCACGCTTGAGCGAATCAAGAAGGTCTACGATGTCGCGCTCAAAAATCTGAAAACGCTCGAGGACGCGGGCGTCACGATTGCCGCCGGCACGGATGCCGGAAATATTGGCACGATTCACGGTCCGGCGCTCTTCCGTGAGTTTCAACTGATGAAAGAAGCCGGTTTGACACCGATGCAAATTCTTCGATGCGCCACCGCGAACGCCGCGAAACTTTTCGGCGGCGAAACCGGCGCGCATATCGGCAAGATTGAAAACGGCTGTTTCGCCGATCTCCTCATCCTCCGCTCAAACCCGCTGAATGATATTGCGCACGCATCGGACATCGACGCGGTAATCAAGAACAGCGTAGTTTATCCGGCTGATTCTATTCTGCACTGATGCGCGCTGGAAATCATTTTCACTTTTATCAGCGCGGCTGCGATGGCTCTGGGTAGCGCACTCGTCCCGAGTGCTGGCGACGGCGTCTCGCCGTCGCGGACTTTTCTAAACATTACATCGCAGCGCAGGAGCAATGCGCCAAGAAAAGCCTGTTTCGGCGAGAGGCCAAAACCAGCACGCGGGACGCATGCGCTACCCAGAACTCTAATCCGCCGCTTGGAAATGGGCACACCTCGCAGGCGCATCCCCGATGAAATTGTAAAATCCCTTGCTCGCTTGCAGGAGCGGCCTGAAATTTCTCATTCTATGAGTACGCATCCTACGCAATACGCGCATCCGGAGGCGCTGGTGGAGACGGATTGGCTGGAGAAACATCTCAACGACGACGGCATCCGGATTATCGAGTCGAATGAAGATATTTTGCTGTACGACACCGGACATATTCCCGGCGCAGTCCACATCGATTGGCGCGCCGATCTGCAAGACCCGGTGATTCGCGATTACATTTCGCCGGAAAAATTTGCGCGACTTTGCAGCCGGCACGGCATTACACCTGACACGACCTGCATTTTTTACGGCGACAAGGCGAACTGGTGGGCCTGCTACGCGCTTTGGGCGTTTCGTTTGTTCGGTCACGAGAAAGTGAAAATTCTCAATGGCGGCCGCGACAAATGGAAAGCGGAACGGCGGCCGATGACACGCGAAGTCCCAAAATATCCGGAGACAAATTATCCGGTGCCGAAGAAACGTTTCGACAAAGAGATTCGCGCGTTTTTCGATGAAGCCCTTGCTCAAAGCAAGGGCGGCAAACCGTTAATCGACGTGCGTTCCCCGGGCGAATACAAGGGCGAGATCACGCACATGCCCGAATATCCGCAGGAAGGAGTCCTGCGCGGCGGTCATATTCCTGGTGCGAAGAGCATGCCGTGGAAAACCGCTACCAACGATGATGCCACGTTTAAACCCGCAAATGAGCTGGCCAAGATTTATCTCGAGCAATGCGGCGTAAAACCCGGCACAGACACGATCGTTTATTGCCGGATTGGCGAGCGCTCGAGTCACACCTGGTTTGTGCTCACGTATCTGCTTGGGCTCGACAACGTCCGCAATTACGACGGGTCATGGACCGAATGGGGCAATAAAGTGGGCGCGCCGATCGAAAAAACGTAACACAGGCATCCGAGCCTGTTCGTCGAGCCGGCGTCTCGCCTACAGGTCGCACAAACCGCAGGCAAAGATGCCTGCCCGACGGACAGACAGGATGTTTGTGTTACGGTGCGCTTCCCCGATGTATCCGACAAAGCTCAACAAAATCATCAATCTCTTCGAGACGCTCCCGGAAGATGAGCGGCGCGAGACGCTCGTTTCCTATGCGGATAACGCGAAGAAGCAGGAGCCGCGTGAAAGTGAAAAATTCGATCTGGTCGATGTTCGCAAAGACGAAGATTGCACGGACACGGTCGGAGTTTATCTGCTGGTCGACGAAAACGGCAAGGCGCACATTCGCATGACGCTCGGTCCGGAAGTGCAAACGCTCACCCGCTCCATGACGGCGATTCTTTGCAAAGGCCTGGAAGGCTCGACGCCACAAGAAATCCTCGATCTTCCGAGCGATTTCGTGACGCGTATCGTAGGCGCAGAGCTGGTGCGGGTCCGCAGTCAGACGATTTATTACGTGCTCACGCGCATCAAAAGCATCTGCAAGGTGTACCTCGACCGTCAGCGCATGGCGCAAGTTGCGTAGTGGAGGTTAGCCATCCTGGCTGACTCGGAAACAAGCTTCCAGCTTGTCGTTTCGCCGTTTCGGCAGCCTGGAAGGCTGCCTGCCGAGTCAGGCTCGCCGCAGTCCTATGGCGGACTGGAAGCCTAAGCTCCAGCGCGTTCACGATTCTCGCGTGACCTTCGCTTGATTTCGTTTACTGTCCGCGCTGGCGCAGATGCCGAGAAACGATCAGCTCAACAAAATCCTGCTTATCGGCTCCGGTCCCATCGTGATCGGGCAGGGCTGCGAATTTGATTATTCCGGCGTGCAAGCATGCAAGGCGCTGCGCGAAGAAGGTTATCAGGTCGTGCTGGTGAATTCGAACCCGGCCACGATCATGACCGATCCGGAGTTTGCCGATCGCACTTACATCGAACCGATCACGGCCGAAGTGATCGAGGCGATCTTGGAACGCGAAAAACCGGACGCGATTTTGCCGACATTGGGCGGACAAACTGCGCTCAATGCCGCGATGGAATTGAACCGCAATGGGGCTCTTGCGCGGCACGGCGTGAAATTGATCGGCGCAAACGCACAGGCCATCGCGAAAGGCGAAGACCGGCAATTGTTCAAAGAGGCGATGTTGCGCATTGGGCTCGAGGTGCCGCGGTCTGGCGTCGCGCGTTCGCCGGCAGACGTAGATCGCGTTGTCGATGAAATTGGAACATTTCCGCTTATTATTCGGCCGGCATTCACTCTCGGTGGGACCGGCGGCGGCATCGCCTATAACCGCGAAGAGCTGGATGTGATCGTCGCCCGCGGCCTCGATCTTTCACCAGTCCGCGAAGTGTTGATTGAAGAATCGCTCCTGGGCTGGAAGGAGTTCGAAATGGAAGTGATGCGTGACCGCATGGATAACTGTGTGGTCGTTTGTTCGATCGAAAACTTCGATCCCATGGGGGTGCACACGGGCGACTCGATCACAGTCGCGCCCGCGCAAACGCTCACGGACAAGGAATACCAGATGATGCGCGACGCCGCATTCGCGGTCATTCGCGAGATCGGTGTCGAGACTGGCGGCTCGAATATTCAATTTGCCGTTCATCCCGAAAATGGTCGGATGGTTGTGATTGAAATGAATCCGCGCGTCTCGCGTTCGAGCGCCCTCGCATCGAAAGCGACCGGATTCCCCATTGCCAAGATCGCGGCAAAACTCGCCGTCGGTTACACACTCGATGAAATCAAAAACGATATCACGCGCGAAACGCCGGCCTGCTTCGAGCCAACCATTGATTACTGCGTCGTAAAAGTGCCACGCTTTACTTTCGAGAAATTTCCGCAAGCCGACGCAACGCTCACGACGCGGATGAAAAGTGTCGGTGAGGCGATGGCGATCGGTCGCACGTTCAAGGAAGCGTTGCAAAAAGCGTTGCGCAGTCTGGAGATCAAGCGTTTCGGGTTGTGCGGCGACGGCGCAGACAGGCCCGTTGATCCGGAAACGCTGCGATTGAAACTCTCAATCCCCAACGCGGATCGGATTTTTTATCTCGCCCAGGCATTCGAGGATGGCATGTCGATCGACGACGTCTTCGAGCTAACAAAAATCGACAGATGGTTTCTGCGAAACGTCGAGCAAATTGTTACGGAGGCGCACCGGAGGTTAGGCTGCCAGCCTGACTCGGCGGGCAGGCTGCCAGCCTGTCACTCCTCGGGCCAGCAGGCTGGCAGCCTGCCCGCCGGGTCAGCCAAGCTGACCGACATCCGGTTCCGCGGCTTCGACAAACATGGGGCAATCGAAATGACAAAGCGTCGTTTGCCGCACTGGGAGCAACCAGGGGCAACTTATTTTGTTACATTTCGCCTTGCAGATGCGATCGCAAGCGACGTGCTCGCCGCCTGGCGAGAGGAACGTGCGCTATGGCTAAAGCACCATCCACAACCGTGGGATTGGAAAACCGCGCGCGAATACATCCGAAGATTCGAAGAAGAACGCGAACAATGGTTGGATCAAGGCCACGGCTCGTGTTTGCTTCGACATGCGGATGTCCAGAAGATTGTCGTCGAGAACCTTAGTCACTTCGATTGTCATCGCTATCTGATCGACGCGTTCGTGGTGATGCCCAATCACGTTCATGTGATTGTGAAACCATCGGAGCCGAATTCCCTCAACACGATCCTCCACTCGTGGAAATCTTTTACCAGCAGCCAAATCAACCGGTTGATGAATAGGACCGGCCCGTTGTGGATGGCGGAAACGTTCGATACGATTGTGCGCGACTGGCCCCACCTTGCTGCCTGCCGCGGTTATATTGAGCGAAATCCGGCGAAGGCTGGTTTAAGGAACAGCGAATTTGTTCTAGAGCGGCGCGATGTGCTCGTGGCGGAGGATGATCAGGCTGAAGCTGGGCAGGCTGGCAGCCTGCCCGCCGAGTCAGGCTCGCAGCCTAACCTCCGACGAGATGCGCTCTTGCGCGCGAAGAAACTCGGTTTTTCCGACCGGCAACTGGCGATCGCGATGGGAAGAAGCGAAAACGAAATTCGCACGCAACGAATATCGGCAGGTGTGATTCCCACTTACCGACTTGTAGACACCTGCGCGGCAGAATTCGAAGCTTACACGCCTTACTATTACTCCACCTACGGCGACGAGAACGAGAGGCGCGAGAGCGACAAACGCAAAATCATGATCCTCGGTGGCGGGCCGAATCGGATCGGCCAGGGCATCGAGTTCGATTACTGCTGCGTCCACGCGGCGTTTGCGCTGCGGGAGCTCGGATTTGAGACCATCATGGTCAACTCCAATCCGGAAACGGTTTCCACCGATTACGACACGAGCGACAAACTTTATTTCGAGCCGCTCACTCTCGAGGACGTGCTCAACATTTACGATCAGGAAAAACCGGAAGGCGTTTTCGTCCAGTTCGGCGGTCAAACGCCGCTCAACCTGGCTGACGGGTTGAAGGCCGCCGGTGTGCCGATTCTTGGTACACAACCCGAAAGCATCGAAACCGCGGAAGATCGGCAATTGTTCGCAGCCATGCTCGACAAGCTGGGGCTGCGGCAGACTCCGAGCGGCTCTGCCATTAACACCGACGAAGCGGTCGCCATTGCGACGAAAATTGGTTACCCGGTTTTAGTGCGGCCCTCGTTCGTCCTCGGCGGACGTGCCATGGAGCTGGTTTATACCGAAGAAGATCTTCGGCGTTACATGACAAGTGCAATCGAAGTGACGCCTGATCGCCCGGTGCTCGTTGACCGTTTTCTCGAGGACGCAATCGAGGTCGATGTCGATTGCATTTCGGACGGCGAAACAACGGTGATCGGCGCAATCATGGAGCACATCGAAGAAGCGGGCATCCACAGCGGCGACAGCGCATGTGTGATTCCGACATTCTCATTGCCGAAAAAGGTTCTCGATGAAATTTCGGCGGCAACAAAAGCGATGACCCGCGAATTAAAAGTGCGCGGTCTCATGAATGTTCAATTCGCGGTGAAAGGCGACGATGTTTATGTCCTTGAAGTTAATCCGCGCGCCTCGCGCACTGTCCCGTTCGTCAGCAAGGCGATCGGCGTCCCGCTGGCAAAGCTCGCGGCCAAGGTGATGACCGGAAAATCGTTGCGCGAACTCGGATTCACACAGGAAATCGTGCCCAAACATTTCTCGGTGAAGGAAGCCGTGTTCCCGTTTCTGCGCTATGAGGGAGTGGATATTTCGCTTGGTCCAGAGATGAAATCGACCGGCGAAGTCATGGGGATCGACGTCGATCTTGGCCTGGCTTATGCGAAATCGCAGATGGCTGCGCCACCTGCCTTGCCTACTGGAGGAAATGTTTTCGTCAGCGTGAAAGACAGCGACAAGCAGGCCGTTGTGCCGGTTGTGCGGGAGTTTGTGAAACTTGGGTTCGGGATAATCGCCACCGCCGGCACATTTGAGGTTTTGGCGGCGGCAAAAATTCCCGTGACAAAAGTGTTCAAATTACGCGAGGGCCGCCCCAACGTTCTCGACCGCGTAAAGAATGGCGACCTCAACTTCATTATTAACACGCCCAGCGGGAAGATTCCGCGCGAGGACGAAGTGCGTATTCGCAATGCCTCCCTCGCGCAACGGATTCCGATCATGACCACACTGCGCGCCGCACTGGCGAGCGCGAACGGAATTTGCTCGTTGCAAAAACGTAAAGTGGGAGTGCGCAGTTTGCAGGAATATCACGCGGACACGTTGTAGCCCCGAAAGCTTTCGGGGTGTCGGCTGCATTGTTATTCCAGCGGGCGACACGCCTGCCTCTACAGTTCGCTCGCTAGCAGCGGCTCATCTTGGCTGAAAATTTTCAACAAAGACGTAAAGCGCGATCACGCCAAGCAGGGCGAGGCTCAGAAAAGCCACGCACAAATTGATCAGGCTCCCTCTTAATTTGATTGAGAGCGCGCCGACCAGATTTCCATTCTCGAGATGCGTATGGGCCGTGGCGATTGGAAATAGATTGATCGCCAGCGCGCCGATCAACCCGCCGATTACCAGAGCCGGGTGAATGAGGCTGTATGGAACATTGAACTTCAGAAGGCCAGAGACACAGAGCGCAAGCGCCGGGATGATCAGGAATACTCCAACCGCTGCTAATCTTCTCTGATTTTGCATATTCGGACTCCTTGGTTTTGGATCAATCCGTCGTTAAAATCGGATTCGACCCGTGCGATTGCAACTGCCTCTCACACGAAATGTCCCCGTCTTTGGGTAGTGTAAATTTCGTGACAGCGCAGTGCATCCATGCCACTGGTCGGGGATGAAACTTACGTTGCTTTGTTGCATGATTGGATTGGCCCTTGGCGCCACATCACTGCGCAGCGAGGAAAAAAAGGAAACGGCTCCAATGAATGAATCCAACAAAATGGAAGTTGCTGTTATTAAAACGAGCGAAGGCGAAATGGTTGTGCAGTTTTGGACCGACGCCGCACCGAACACGGTTGAAAATTTTAAGAAGCTGGCGCGTGAAGGTTTTTACGACGGCACCATTTTTCATCGCATCGTCAAAGGATTCATGATTCAGGGCGGCGATCCGAACTCGAAAGACCCAGCGAAAGAGAACAGCTACGGAGAAGGCGGCCCGGGTTACAAGATCAAGGCCGAATTCAATGATCATTCCCACCAGCTCGGCGTCATTTCGATGGCGCGCAGCTCCGATCCGGATTCGGCCGGCTCGCAATTTTTCATTTGTCTCGCGCCCGTTCCGCGTCTCGATCATCAATACACGACGTTCGGAAAACTGATTAAAGGCGCCGATGTTCTCGAAAAAATCGGTGATACGCCGGTCGCGAGAAACAGCTCAGGCGAAATGAGCAAGCCGACGAAACGCGTCGTGATCGAA
>QHOW01000271.1 GCA_003219435.1 Verrucomicrobiota bacterium
TGATGGGCGGGGTGATGGTGATGCGTCCCTCGGCATTCGCGCGCAGTGTCTTGTCAATTTTGGGAATGTTGGGCAAATCAAACAATTCGAAGAATCGATAGACTGCGCGGCCATCTTGCGGCTCGTAGTTTTCGGCTGCGACCACGCGCCAGGATTGGGATGTTGAATGCTGATTCAGCTGCGCGGCGGTCCATTCCATCTCGGGCCGGTAGGTGGCCGCCTCCTGAGAAATGACAATGTCGCCGCCATCCGGCAGAACACTTTTGAATCCATCAAGCATTCCCTCCACGCCGCCGATGATCTCGGTGTCGAATGCCGAATACGTCTGGTTAAGCCAACCGGTTAATCCGATTCCACCCGGCACGGAATCGATTTCAGCAATGATGTAACCTTGCTCTGTCAGAATCAGATCGGGCCGGATGACCCGAGGCAAATCGTCGCGGATTTCCTTGCGTCGCGAAAATTCGATCAGCTCCGGTGGTTTGCCCGCGTCGACGTAGCGCGCTATCCACGCGGGCTGTTTGCCTTTGACGCTTAATTGATAGAGCTGATTGCAAGCGCGCTGAAAAACGAACAAGCGATGTCCAAGCTGCTCGAGCTCGGCGAGAAATTTCTTGTCGATCGGAAAGGCATCGGGCGAAAGTAGCCAATCCTTCTCCGCAAAGAGACCCTCTTTAGGAAAGGCAACACAGATCGCTTCCAGTTTCTCGCTTTCGGCGACCGCTGCAATGTTTGATGTTTGAGGTTTGAGGTTTGATTTCAATGCGGCGCTATCTCAGGGATACAGATCAAACATCAAACATCGAACATCAAACATCGATTCATCTTCCAGCGGCCATGCGCTTGAGCACCAGTTTCACCAGTTCTTCCGCCGACTTTGCTTCGCCTTTTTCCTGCAAGTCGCGCACCGCCTTGTGCGCTTCGACTTGTTTGTAGCCGAGCGCGATCAACGCCAGCACCGCCTCGTTTGCTTGCTCCTGCTCGGGCGTGGGTGCATGCATTGCGCTTGCCGCTTCCCAAGCCGCGGCCACCCCCAGCTTGTCCTTCAATTCCAAAATAATTCGCTCGGCCGTCTTTTTCCCCAAGCCGCTGATTTTCGAAAGCGACGCGACATCCGAATTCACGACTGCAGCCTTGAAATTGTTCACGCTCATTCCACTCAACACCGCGAGCGCAAGCTTCGGCCCGATCCCGCTGACATTATTTACGAGCAATCGGAAAAGGTCGCGCTCCGCCGCAGTCATAAAGCCGTAGAGCAGGTGCGCGTCTTCGCGAACGGCCAAATGAGTAAGAATACGAATGGGTTGACCGACGGTGGGAAGTTTATCGTAACTCGAGAGGGGAATGAAGACTTCGTAGCCAACCCCGCTGACATCAACGATGGCTTGAGTGGGCAACGCACTGATGAGCTTGCCGTCGAGGAAGGTAATCATGGGATGTTACAAAGTTACAACGTTAAATCGATGAGTCGTCAAATTCCGTCACTCGGGTTTGAGAACAAGCGTAAGATCGACGCGTTTACCCTTGGCGATGTTGAAGCCGCGAGTTGAAAACGTTTTCCAGTTTGGTGGCTGATTCGGGAAAATTTTCGCCGCGAGTTGGCTTGGCAAAACAACAAAGCGCGGCCCACCTTCAGCGATGAACTGGGGAGCGCTTGCTGCACTCAGTGGCGTCATCCATCCTCTGACTCGCGATCGAAAGTACCAAACCAGGCTCGGCTCTTGATAATCGACCGCGCCGAATTGCATCTCCGGCCGCAAATAGTCGCGCGATTCCTGAAAAAGCCCATACGCAGGGAATGATCGCACGATGAATGGCGGGACAATCAGTGCAATCACAAGCCATAGGCACGCCGTTACGATAGCAATCGCTTTGAAATTTGCTGTTCTTTGATGAACCCAGTGCCGGGCGAGCAGAAGCGAGAGCAACGGAAACGCCGGCAGGGTGTAATGCGGCAGCTTGGTTCTTACGAGCGTGAAAATGATGAAAATGATCGCAATGCCAATGATCAAATAATTGTCGATTTTGTTCCCGCTGTAGCCGGGGTCTTTGACCGCGATATTCCTTTTTTCCCATCCCTTCCGGATTAACCACGGCAGCTTGATCGACCACGGAAAAAAGCTGATAAAGATCGTTACGAAATAGAACGGCAGAAGCAGGAGATACATTCCAAATGAGTTCGCACCATGACCTTCCATCGTGGCAAGCGAGCGACCGATAACGTGTCGACCGATTCCCACGACAAAAAATTGTCCATGCGTTTGAATTAGTGCCGGAATTCCCCAGAGTGCGACGATCGAGAGCATCAGCAGAAGCCCGCGGCCAAAAGCGAATCGGCGGGCGAGCGGCGTTTCGCGCAGAAAGATCATTGCCAATCCAACGGTCAACAGGGGTATCCATCCGATTGGTCCCTTGGCAAGAAATGCGAAGGCCAGCGACAAATAGAAGACCCACCACCAATGAGATGTTTGATGTTTAATGCCTGCCGCGCCGTAGCCAGACGAAGGCGGGTTTGATGTTTGATCTACTGGCGG
>QHOW01000273.1 GCA_003219435.1 Verrucomicrobiota bacterium
AGTAATCTGGCGCGACGCGCTGGCGGATTTCCTCAGTGTAAAAACCACCAGCGCGTCGCGCCAGATTACTTACAACCCGCTTGATTAATGTCGTCTTGCCACAGCCGGGACGTCCCGTGAGCAGCACTTTTTCAGTCATAAGGTGCGCCAACATCGGGCAACTCCGGCATCAGCGCTCCGTACAATTAATTCGGAGCAGTCTCATGAACAATGTGCGGCGTCGTGTCGGATTTCGATGCACCTTCCCGCTTTTACGACTGGATGTTGAAGCTTGGAATTCGGAGCTTACCTAAGTTCATGTCCACGCAATCAGTTGAACAGTTCATTCGAATGTTGATAAAGTCACCGTCTGGCGCCGTTTTCAATCCTTGGTGGCAGGTGGATAAAGAAAACGACATTGCCCGGAATGCGCCGCGCGTCCGGCGGAGACAGTTACGCGCTTATCTTTGTGAGCGGTTGGGAAAGGCGCGACTCGCACTAATTGGTGAAGCACTTGGATATCGCGGCGGTCATCTCAGCGGAATCCCCATGACCTCCGAACGGATCCTGCTCGGAAAGAAGAAAGACGGCGGGATTGAGCCGACGCAGGTGTTTTCCAGCATCACACCGCACCGCACCAGCAAACCTAAGAAATGTCCGGAGGGTTTTTCTGAGCCGACGGCAACTATTGTCTGGAGCACGTTGCTGAAGCTTGGGTTGTCGCCCGAGCAATTCGTCCTCTGGAATGCATTTCCGTGGCATTCATTTGATTTGCGCCTCGGTATTTTGAGTAACCGCATGCCAACGAAATCCGAGCGCTCTACCGGTTTACCAGTGTTGAAGGCTTTTCTCGATTTGTTTCCATGCGATGAAATCGTCGCGCTGGGCAACGTGGCCGCTTCACAACTGAAGGAACTGAATGCCGACATGCACCGCGTCCGCCATCCCGCCTCCGGCGGCGCCAAACTCTTTCGCCAGCAAATCGTCAAGATGGTCGCGAACGTGAGTTAGCGAACTTGCTTCTCAGCCAACCCCGTTAGCACCGCTCTCACAGTATCGGAAATCGCATCATTAGCTGAAACGTGAATCAGATCTAGACCAAGTTCCGACGGCGGCTCGTAAGAAGCGCTCAATTTTTCAACATCCTCAAGACGCGCATCGGAGATCTCGCCGGTGGTCTTCTCGTCTCGCGCTTTCAGTCTGTGCTTGATCTGGCTAGAGTCGACATCGACTTCTACCACCTGCAAATGAACGCTGGCTTCAATACATGCGTCGCGTAACAATTTGCGGTTCGCCCAGCTCGAAAATGTTGCATCGAGAACAACGCCATTGTGCGCTTCGAGCGCGGCAAGCCCATGCTCTAAAAGCTTCTTGTAAGTTTGTTTGGTCATCCGCTCCGAATACATTTTGTCGCGCAGCTCCGGCGCGGTCCGCTCGGTCAGCGGCACACCGGCCAGTGTTTTGCGAATTTCGTCAGAGGAGAAGACTGGCCAGTCCAGTTCGCTGGCGAGTTGCTTCGCAACAGTGGTTTTGCCGGTGCCGACTCGACCCATTACGACCAGCACCAATGGCTCAGAACCGCTGACCGCATATCGTAGTGCAAGGCAAAAATAGCGCGTCGCTTGTTTTTCGTGCGCCTGAGGATCTACCGTTTCCTTCTCCGTCGCCTGGATGCTTTCGACTTTGCCCCGCACAAACGCCCGATAGCACTTGTAAAAGTTCGCGACCTTCAGCATCCCGGGGTCGCCAAATTCGCGTGCTGTTTTTCGGAGAAGCAAGTTTCCCAATTCGTGCTTTCCCTCGAAATCAAAATCCATCGCCAGAAAAGCAAGGTCGTTTGCAATGTCGATGAAACGAAAGCGGTCGTTGAACTCGATGCAGTCAAAAATGGTCGTCGCTTTGGGAGTCAGATGGATGTGATCGAGGTGCAGATCGCCGTGGCAATCGCGAATCCGATGCTCCTGAATCCGATCGCGAAATAGTTTTTCATTCGCGACGTAGAAGTGGTTCGTGAAATGGCGAATCGCTTCGAAAGCCGCCGCCGAAATTATCTTTCCCACGAACGGTTGCACTTGCGCGAAATTTTCGTCCGTGCTGATTTTCAGCTTTTCCGGTGTTCCCCATTGTTCGATTTCCGGATTGGGAGTTTCAGATTGGTAAAACCGATGCAGCCGCGAAATCACACGATTGATTTCTTTCTCGCCTACCAATCCTTTCGCGAGCAGTTCACGTAAGAACCCGCCTTCGCCGAGGCTACGGCGGGCAGGCCAGCTGTAAGGCAATTCTCGCATCTTAACGCAGTACTCGGCGATTTCGCCGTCAGCTTTGAATGAAAAATCGGGACCGGTCCGGTAAATTGGGACCACTTCCAAATACGCTTCCGGGCAAAGCCTGCGATTCAGCTCAACTTCGCGCTGGCAAAAATGTCGGCGCTTTTCCAGCGAGCTGAAATCAAGAAAGCCGAGGTTCACCGGCTTCTTCACCTTGAAAACAAATGGCGGCGCAATGAACACCCAACGAGATGTGGGTTTGCAGCGAGCGCACTTCCGCCGGGCTGTGCGGATACGACGTGGGCGATTCGAGAAAAGCAATCAGCCGTTCTCGCGCGTCCGAGGCGGTTTGCTCTTGCGCTTGCGGCGCGCCCGGCGGTCGCGCCCTACCACTGGTTGCCGATCTTTCTCGCGCCTGTCCAGAACTAGCCATGCGCGGTTCGCAGAGTCTACGGCTTAGGCGGCTCGCTCTTCTTAAATGGCGCAAACAAATCGATAGGAACTGGAAGAAACGTCGTGGTGTTATGCTCGCTGGAAATCTCGCGCATGGTTTGCAGAAAGCGCAGTTGCAGCGCAATCGGCTCCTTGCTCATCATCGCGGCGGCCTGCACCATTTTTTCCGCGGCTTGAAATTCGCCCTCGGCGTTGACGATCTTTGCGCGGCGTTCGCGCTCGGC
>QHOW01000274.1 GCA_003219435.1 Verrucomicrobiota bacterium
GAATAGCAAATCTCCACGAGCCAGTTTCACAAATAAGACAGGGGATCAGCTCAGCGTCTGCCATTGCCGCCAGCTGGATCGCACCCGTCGCCATGCGGAAAAGTCGGTCTTGGAACGGGACACAGAATTGTATCCCTCGGTTCACATCTACGGTCACAAGCAGCCGACGACTAGGTGCCAGCAATTGATCGACCCGCGGAAACCTGGGCAGCGGGGCTAACTCGCTGACAAAGCGAAATACCGGCACGTCCGCCGGAGGGCTCAAGGAGTACTGGTAACTGGTCAAGCTCGCCAGGGAATCAGGGGCTGGACCCCGAATCATCGTTGTGACAATCCCATGCGCGCGCAGCCAATACGGTAGCGTTTCGAAAGGCCCGAAATGCAATGAAGCTAGGACCACAGCCCGATCTCCATTCCTTGATCCGATAAAATCACTTCCACCTTCCAAGCGGCATCGATTCAGCCAACGCCTTTTACAGAGGCGATCGGGCCAGATGTAAAGAGGTTGCGCATGATACGGGCCAAGGCTTTGCCAGAGAAAGAAGCGTCCGGGCTTGGGACGCCATGACTCCGGGAAGCGGCGCCAACAGTTCAACAACTTGCGCTGACGAAGTTGCACCAAGCCCCAGGCTGCCAAAGGAAACCGCAGTAAGAAGCTCAGGACGTTCGTCGGCAGCATGCGCTCGCACAGCCGTAGGAAGTAAAAGCCGGCCCACGCCCCTGCTAGTTTGAACGACGCGGTCCGTCGTTTTATCGACGATATGCAGGTCTGCTCGCTCCGCGCCATATCTTCGAGAGAACCCGCTTCCTGTGCCATTGAGTTGTTTATAGCGTTGTTAGCGTAAATCTTGTCCGCACAAGGCTGGCAGATCAACAACCAGACAGGGGCAGTTCTTTCGCCGGTGCTGCCGGCACTGTGCCAAATTCAGTTCTGAGCAAGGTGGGGATCGGGCCGGTGAGCACACCAGCGGAAGAAAGTGGCGGAACTCCCGAACAGATCTCGGGTGTGAGGATTCGTGAGCGCCCAGCGGAAGCCGCGGCGGGCGTACTCCACGTCGCGCTCGGCGAGGTAATCGCCCTCCTTGATCCACCCGGCGCGGAGCATCGCGTCGCGGCGAATCACCACCGGGAAAGGATAATGGTTAGCCAGATCGAAGATGCGCTGGGAGGTTTCGGACGCGGAAAGTTTTTGCGCCTCGAAGGCCTCGATCAGTTCAGTGACACCGGCAAAGAATGCGGCATAGTCGGGATCTTCAAAATTCGAGAATACGGGATTCTCCGTGCCGCCTGAGATGTATTGTTCGTCGCGAGTCTTAGCGTAGTCGGCCAGCGCATTCATGGTACGGAATTCCGTGATCAGCGTGCCTAAGCCCCACACCCGGAGCCAGGCGTTCCAAAGATCGAAATCCGCCCACGCGATGAATGCACCATTGACCAGCCGGTCGTTGTAGTCGAGCACACGCTGTTGGAGGGGTTCGATGTGGGCGAACCGGGCCTCGTCGAAGTCATCTTCGGCCAGGGCGTTCATCAGCGGATCGAGAAGCGCATGAATGACCTCGATGGTGTTGATCATGCCGCGCGAAAACAGTGGATCGATTGCACCGGCGGCGTGTGACATCATGCACCACCTGTAACCGACCGTCTGCTTCGACGAGTATTGTAAGCGATCCGTTGAGACCCATGGCCGAACGGCTTTTGCGTTGGCGAACTGTTCCGCGACGCTCGGAAATCTTCGAAGGAACTGCTCGAATTCCTCTTCCGGAGGTTCGCTCCCCTTGGGATAGCGCCGTGGATCGATGGTTAGGCCGATGCTGATCAACGGATTAGTGGAGCGCTTGTGGTTGTTGAATGGAATGACCCAGAACCAGCCGCGTTCGAAGCAGTGATGCAACGTGCTTTGGTGCCAGGAGACCGAGAGCGGGTTATGCTCCTCATCGAACGGCGGCACATCCACCATGTGGGTGAAGAGAGAGCGCGAATGATGTTTAAAGCGAGTTGGTTTCTCGCGCAGATCGTAACGGTTGGCCACCACGCTTCGGTATCCCGTTGCATCGACGAGATAACGGGCATGGATATCTTCGCCGGTCGATAGCCGCATGCGCACGCCTTGTTGGTCGATTTCCAAGGAAGTGACTTTCGTCCGTTGCCTGGGAACTGTGCCGTAATGAACAGCGAGATGATAGAGATAGGCGTCGATATCCTGCCGAAACCAATGGTTTTCGTC
>QHOW01000270.1 GCA_003219435.1 Verrucomicrobiota bacterium
AGTGTCGCGTCGCATCTGCATCGAAATGGCTGGCCGCGCATGCCGGACAAACGTGATGAACGTATTTGCTGATAAAAAAGAAAAGCACGTATCCGGTAGCCGCCGCGAGTAGCGCTCCCCACCAATTCGTGGTGTCCAGACTTTCCGGCGCGATCGCAAAGAGCGTTGCTCCCAGAAGCGTTCCAGCCGCGAGACTGATCAGCGCACAAAGCGGCCTGTGTTTCAAGCGCAGCGACGTGCTGACGGATCCACCGGCCAGGGCGAAAAGATAAGCCGCGACGACCTGCCAGAGTGGACTGATCATTTAGGAGACTGTTGAACTACTCAGTCACGCCCTGCGAGCGATTCGTGTTCTTCCCCGCAATGCTGCGTCTCGATAGTGACATGAACCAGTTCGTCGTGCCCGCGGAGCAACTCGCGATAGGAGTCCGAGCTTTTTGGCTGGTGGGCCACGACAGAGATCATCGCCGCAAATTTTCCGATGCCCACCTGCCAAACATGCAGGTCGGTCACGAGTGAATCGCCATCGCTCTCCACCGCGCGGCGAATTTGGTCAGGTAAATCCGAGGATGGCGGTGTGCGATCGAGCAGGATGCCGCTGGTATCGCGCAAAAGTGTGTAAGCCCACGAAAAAACAACGACGCTCCCGACAATTCCTACAACCGGGTCGAGCCACGCCCAGCCAAAGAATTTGCCGCCGGTCAATGCCGTAATCGCAAGCACCGAGGTAAACGCGTCGGCCAGAACATGGAGATAGGCGGCGCGCAGATTTAGATCCTGATGATGAGCGCCGCCGTCACCGGTTTTGTGATCGTGATCACGAAGCAGGACTGCGCAACCGAGATTCACCAGTAATCCAACGCAAGCAATGGCGATTGCTTCGTTAAAATGAATTGTTAGTGGAGTAAATAGCCGGTGCACGGATTCGCCGGCCATTAAGAGTGCCACGATGGCGAGCGCCACCGCGCTGGTGAACCCGCCAAGCACCCCAATTTTTCCGGTGCCGAAACTGAACCGCGCGTTCGCGGCATGCCTGCGTGCGAGATAGTAGGCCACGGCCGTGATCAAAAATGCAATCACGTGCGTGCTCATATGCCAGCCGTCGGCCAGCAACGCCATCGAGTGCGACATCAACCCGACGGCGATTTCGACCACCATCATTGCGGCGGTAATACCGATCACAATTCGGGTCCGACGTTCCGCGTGGGAAAAATCCGGAACGAAATCGTGTGCCTTGCGAAACTGGGAATGATCCGTCCGATGCATCTGACTCATGATACCTCAATTACCGCAAGGTCAGCTCAAAAATCACAGGCGACGCGGCGTGAAAACCGCGGCCGCTGCCCGAATTGCGGCCGCGCCCACACCGATCCTGCTGCCGTCGCGGTAACGAAGCGAGCACAGCGCACACTTATTGCGAATCGATTGCCGCGCCAGCGCGCATCCGATGTCGCGCCAGACCGATAAATGAAATGATGATCAGTAGCGCACCGAAAGTGCAGACGATCGCTGCGCCCGACGGCAGGTCCCACCAGAACGAAAGAAACAAACCGGCGATTCCCCCGATGAGTGCAATGATCCAACCGATGAGCAAACGATTACCAATACGGTCGGCCAGATTGATTCCGCAAACCGCCGGCACAATCAGATAGCTAAAGACAAGCAGCACACCCGCGATTCGCACGAAACTGGTCACGACCAAACCAAACGCCGCGTAGAAAAGAAAGTCCCACCAGCGCACACGTAATCCTTTGGCATACGCCGCGTCGCGATCGAAGGAAACAAGCAGAAAATTCCTGCGCAGCGCGAAATGCAAAAAGCCCACCGCGACGAAAAGCGCGAAGCATTTCCAAACTTCCAGCGGAGTCACAAGCAGAATGTTGCCCACCAACATTTGCTTGATTTGTTCGTCTCCTTCTGCTGCGCGGCTCAGGAGTAACACCGCCGCCGCTGCCGCAACCACATAAGAAATGCCGATGACTGCTTCCTGCGGAATCTGGCTGGCGCGTTTTCCCGTCACGGAAAAAATTGCGCCGCCCACGAGAGTGAACCCGAGCGCGATGCCGAAGGTTGTCCAGCTTTGAAGATCGAGATGAAATAAAACCGCGAGAGAAATTCCGAGAGACGCCATTTGTGCCATAGCGATGTCGATGAAAATAATTCCGCGCTGCACGACATGCAGGCCGAGATAAACCAGTAGCCACGGCAAAAGCACGCAGGCCACGATCGGCCAAAACATTACGTCCCACATGATTATTTCATCGCCGCGGCGATTCGTGAGACAAGCGCATCGATCAACTTTACGTAAGTGTCGGTGTTTGGGAGTGCGCCAGGAAATTGCGCCAGGTCTACGACCTTTGCTCCGGTCGAGGCTGCCACCTTTTCGGCGATCTTACGGTTGTGATACGGCTCGACCAGAATCGCTTTGACGTGCCCCGCTTTCATTTTTTCGATGACCTCCGCGAGATGGGAAGGCGACGGCGGGATGCCAGGCTTCGGCTCGAGGAAGATGTCGATGTTGAAACCAAACCGGTGCGCGAAGTAAACCCACGATTCGTGGTACGCGGCGACTTGCTGGCCTTTAAAGGGTAGCAGCGTTGCGCCCCATTCTTGAAGCTTGGCGTTTATCGTCTCCTCGAATTTTTTGTAGTTCGCCTGATAAAACGCTGCATTAGGCGGATCGACCTCACCAAACGCCTGCGCGATGTGTTGCGCGACCGCTTTGGCGATGATCGGGTCGATCATGAAATGCGGATTGCCCATCGCGTGAACGTCG
>QHOW01000272.1 GCA_003219435.1 Verrucomicrobiota bacterium
TCCTCGATCTCCTCTGTGGTCGGCTGTTTTTCACCGGAGAATTTGAGCTGCGGTCTTAATGTCACGCGCGTAATCGCCAATCTACCTTCAGCATTTTTGTCCATGTGGCCGACGGCTTCATCGACGTATTCGTCGAGCACAAACTTTTTTTTGGCGGCTACGGCGAGGAAGGTAAGCATTTGGCCACTCGAGACCGATGCGACGAACGCCTCTTCTGGATCAACAAGGGTTGGATTGCCCAGATAGGCCGGAGCAGCCGATGCCTGCATTTCGTGTCCGCCCTCGAATTTCCAGGTGTGATCGCGTGAATATTTCTGATACTCGAACGGCGTGTCGCCGCGTTGCCAGGTGAGAGTGATTTTGTGTTCGGACATTCTTCTGTATAAAATGCGATGCGTTGTAGGGCAACCCCGAAGGCTTTCGGGGCTGTCCTACAATTCCACGGCCATGGTTGCGCTACTTCCTTCACACGCAAGAAGTCGCAGGTTCGAACCCTGCATCGCGCAAGGTCTCAAGCCTCTCTCGAAACCTAAAGCGAGAATTAAGGGTGGAGCGGTCGCCGCGGCGACAAGTCGGGGATTCGAACCCCGCATCGCGCACCATCTTTTTGTTTGCCCGCGAGGGAAATAACCTGCAGAAATGAAATCCTTATGGGTCTAGTCCAGGAAGTCCTCGAGATCGTCAAAAAGCGGAATCCGAACGAGCCGGAGTTTCTCCAGGCGGTCACCGAGGTTCTCGAGTCCATCGAACCCGCCGTTCAACGGAATAAAAAATATCGAGACGGCAAGATCCTTGAACGTCTTGTTGAGCCGGAGCGGATAATTCAGTTCCGCGTTCCCTGGGTCGATGACAAGGGCCGAATCCAGGTAAACCGCGGGTTTCGCATCCAGATGAATAGCGCCATTGGGCCTTACAAAGGGGGCCTCCGATTCCACCCTACGGTTAACGCCAGCATTCTGAAGTTTCTTGCCTTTGAACAGGTCTTCAAGAACTCGCTCACTACCCTGCCGATGGGCGGAGGCAAGGGCGGCGCTGATTTCGATCCGAAAGCAAAATCCGACAACGAAGTCATGCGGTTTTGCCAATCGTTTATGACCGAGCTGTTCCGGCACGTCGGTCCCCACACCGATGTGCCTGCCGGCGATATTGGGGTAGGTCGGCGCGAAATAGGTTATCTCTTTGGGCAGTATAAACGGCTTGCCAACGAGTTTACCGGCGTGCTCACGGGCAAGGCGCGCAATTGGGGCGGCTCGCTCATGCGCCCGGAAGCGACCGGTTATGGTGCGGTTTATTTCGCGCAGGAAATGCTTAAGACGCGGAACGAAACGATTGAAGGTAAAATTTGCACCGTCTCAGGTGCTGGCAATGCTGCGCAATTTACCGTGGAAAAATTAATCGAGTGCGGCGCGAAGGTTCTTACCATGTCCGATTCCGGAGGGTTGATTTACGACAAGAACGGCATCACCGAAGAAAAACTGGCTTGGATCCAAAGCGTCAAGAACGTACGCCGCGGACGCATCAAAGAATACGTCAAGAAGTTCAAGGGCGCCAAATATGTAGAAGGGCGGCGGCCGTGGAACATCAAATGCGATTGTGCATTCCCGTGCGCCACGCAAAACGAAATCACTGGCGAAGATGCGCGGAAGTTGGTCGAGAACGGCTGCTATCTGGTTTCCGAAGCAGCCAATATGCCGACTGTCCCAGCGGGCGTCGATCTGTTCCTCGAGAGAAAAATCCTTTTTGGCCCCGGTAAAGCAGCAAATGCCGGTGGTGTGGCGGTATCCGGGCTGGAGATGAGCCAGAACTCGATGCGCTTGCCATGGCCGCGCGAAGAAGTCGATTCGCGTTTGCGTCACATCATGTCCACGATCCACAAAAACGCGTGGGGAACCGCCGCCGAATACGGACACCCGGGTAATCTGGTGGTTGGTGCGAACATCGCCGGCTTCGTCAAAGTCGCAGATGCGATGCTCGATCAGGGTGTCGTGTAGCCGCCGGAAACTGGATGGTTCGAGATTCGGCGTGACAGAGTTTTTGTAGTCAGATAAAAAAAGATGGCAGAGCCGCGATGTGGTTAGCACAGGCGCGTGAAGACTCGGTCGAATCCGAATAATAAATGTATGAAAACCAACATTGTTGATCACGGGAAGGCGAAGGCCGTTCGCCTCGGGGACGGAATAAAAATCCGATTGAAACGGACAGCTCTTCTGCTGGCTTGCCTTTCGGTCGTTATCGGAGCAGGTGGATGTGACGGTTATTACGCTGGTTACCCGGGGTACGGACCTTATTACGGGCCCTCGCCGTACTACGGAGGCGGTCCGGGGTCAGTCGTAGTCGAGGTTGGCGATCGACCGTACTACACGCATGGCCCCGGGTATTACGTCGGGCGGACCTATTACGTCTGGAGGCCGGGACATTGGAGATGGGTCAACGGCCAAAGAGTCTGGATCCGCGGGCACTACGTCGTTAGGTAATAATCTAGATGCTGTTTGCTCTGTTGCGACAACGCGGCAAGCGTCCCATCGGCCGGACATCAAGCGATAAGACGAACCCGCCCCCAGGGGCTAGGCTCTAGCGGCGGTCTGTGACCGTCGCATTATTTCCAGATCAAAGACATCGCCGGCGAATGGCGGTTGTTCCACTCCCTAACCAATTCGAGCGACGGTCACAGGCCGCCGCTACAGTCTCAAATGATTATTTTTCATGACTCACGTTGCCTGGAATATTCCAGTCCAACGCATCCGGAGCGACCGGAGCGCATTGCGCGCACTGCGCCTCTCTTGAAACACCGACATCTTGATTGGGAATGGCGCGAGTCGATCTCACCGAATGAAATCCAATTGCTGCGCGCTCATTCGCCTAAACATCTAGCGCGGATCAAATATGCCAGTCATGATTTCGACGCGGATACGCCCGCGTATCCAAACATTTACGAACACGCCTTGCGTTCGGTGGGCGCAGCGATCGATGCAGGACAAACGGCATTCCCTGGTGAGCGGGCTTTCAGCTTGATGCGGCCGCCGGGACATCACGCGACCCGTGACCGTGCGATGGGATTTTGTTACTTTAGCAACGTCGCAATCACGGCGCTTAACGCA
>QHOW01000276.1 GCA_003219435.1 Verrucomicrobiota bacterium
TAAATGCCGCGATTGTGATAGGCGTCAGCATATTTCGGATTCAGCCCAATTGCCATCGTGGCGTCGCGAAGCGCCAGTTTGTAATTGCGTTTGTTACTATACTCGACACCGCGGTTTAAGTAGGCGCCTACGTATCTGGGATCGAGCTGAATTGCCGCAGTGTAATCGCTGATCGATTTGTCTGTATTGCCAGTACGACTATAGGCAATACCGCGATAATAATACGCAGGCGCGTATTTGGGGTTGAGTTGAATTGACTCACTAGAATCAACCAAAACCTTGTCTAATTGTCCCTTTCCAAGATAAGCCGCTGCCCGGAGGGAATAAATGAAGAAAGCAATATTCCTGTCACGGTTTGCCTGAAGGGCAGCAGTAAAGGACGAGATCGCTTTGTCGTACGGCTTAACCCTATGAATTCCGATCGCCGATTGGCTGATGGGGACCATTACGGATGAAGTCGCTCTGCCCTGTAATAAAGAAAATCCTTCCGCTATCAGTGCCCCCGCCTTTCCCCCGACACGCACACTTGATCCATCAGGTAGGCGTATGGTTACTTCACGAGAGGAAGAAGAGGTTCTAGAATCACGCGATAAGGTTGAAAAATCGGGCCCCGGAGATTCAGCGCCGATTGCTTCGAACGCCAGCGCGAATGAGCCAAGACTCGCAATTACGCGGGCGATGAATCTGGTCTTTGCCAAATCAGGTTTCAACTGGCAAGCGTCTGCGCCATAAAAAGTAAACCGGAACGCCCGTCAGCACGATCAAGATCCCAATCCCGGACGTGGCAGGCGCGAGCCAGGCGAGATCGACAATCAGCAATCCGGCAAGCACAATTGAGATAATCGGCACAAATGGATAACCCCATGTGCGATAGGGACGTTCTGTGGCCGGAGATTTTTTCCGGAGGAGAATGACCGCTGCGACGAGCAACAAATAGAAGAGCAGATCGGCGGAAACAATGTACTCGAGCAATTGGGTATAAACATTTCCGTGGCTGACCTGGCCGGTGACAGGATTCGCTGTCGCCGTGTGTGGGAGAGTTAAGAACGCAGTCCAGATTCCTTGCGCGAGGAGCGCCGCGGCGGGCACGTGCTGCGCATTCGTCGTTCCGACGCGGCGGAAAAACAAACGATCGCGCGCCATCGCGTAATAGACGCGCGCGCCCGCCAGGATGAGACCATTGTTGCAGCCGAAGGTTGAAATCATGATCGCAGCCGCCATACACATCGCGCCGGGATGGCCGAAGAGGGCATTCATCGCCGCGACGGCGACTCGATTTTGCGGCGCATGCTCAATTCCCGAGAGTGGCAAAACAGCGATGTAAGCGAGATTAGCGAGCAGATACAAAATCACGACGATCCCGCAGCCGGCGAGCAAGGCGCGCGGAAGATTTCTTCCGGGATCGCGCACCTCGCTGCCAATGAAAGTGACGTTGGTCCAAGCCGTTTGCGCAAAAAGCGGGCCGACCATCGCTTTGCCAAAAAGAAAGGCAAGCGCAAGCCCGCCAACGATGCCGAAACCGCGCTGCGCGATTTGGGGACTCCACCCATTTGCCCACGAATCCCACCACGCGGATGAACGCGCCGCGCTGTTTACGCTCCAACCCAGTAACAAACCGATCACGATGACTCCCGTGAGCGACGCCGTCTTCGCGAAGGTAAATGTATTCTGCACGAGCTTGCCGATCTCGAGGCCGCGCGTGTTGGTCCAGGTCAGCAAGGCGATCAACGCGATCGCGATCAATTGCTCGGTCGATAAACTGATCGCGTAATGAGTGCCTAACGGAATTGGTCTCACCAGGTAATTCTCGGGCCCAACTGCCGGAACAAAGAAACCGAGAAATTTCGCAAAAGCGATTGCGACCGCAGCGATCGTTCTGGTCTGAATCACAAGGAACAAAGTCCAGCCAAATAAGAAACCGACGGACGGCCCATAAGCTTCCCGAAGAAAAACATAAACGCCGCCTGCGCGCGGCATCATGGTCGCCAACTCTGAGCAGCACAGCGCTCCGGTGATTGTCATCAAACCGGCAACTGCCCATGCCAGCAACAACCAGCCGGGCGCGCCAATCAACCGAGCCGATTCGGCCGAAGTGATGAAAATACCGGAGCCGATCATCGAGCCGATCACGATCATCGTCGCGTCGAGTGGCCCCAGCGCACGAACGAGCCCCGGCTGCTTGTGACTGGTAATCTTGTTGCTCACAACGGCCTGTGCGGCGCCCTGATCCTGACGCCGTGAGATTCGAGTTGCGATCGCAATTCACGCGCGAACTCGACGGCACCGGGTGTGTCGCCGTGAAGGCAAATCGTTTCGGCGCGCACATCGACATCGTCGCCTTCGGCGGATCGGACCTTGCCCTCCCGCAACATTCGCAAGACGCGCTGGGCCGCTTCAACCGGATCGGTCAACAACGCATCCGCTCGAGTACGCGGAACAAGCCACCCATCGGACAAATAATTGCGGTCGGCAAAAACTTCGCGCGCAATTTGCAACCCGTGGGTCTCACCGCCACGGGCCAGTTCGGTGTTGTCCGGGGCAAACAGAATCAACCTTGAATCGACCGATTTGATGGCCCGGGCGATCGCCTCGGCCAGTTTTTCATCGCGAACCGCCATATTGTAAAGGGCACCGTGCGGTTTGACATGGTTGGGTTGCATTCCGGCCGCCGTAGCGATCGCCTGAAAAATTCCGAGCTGATAGACTATCCCCTTACAGACTTCTTCCGGGTTAATCTTCAGTTCCTTTCGCCCGAAATTTTCGCGATCGAAAAAGCTGGGATGCGC
>QHOW01000275.1 GCA_003219435.1 Verrucomicrobiota bacterium
CTTCGCCGCATGGCAGTGGGTGACGGTGCGCGCATTCGCCGGTGCTGGTGCGCGCGCAGGCTGGCTGTTTTACGGCGCACTTGCGGCAAGCCTGCTTCCGCTATTAGCAGCGAAATTGGTTCCGCTCGTGTCGCCCAGAAGTCAGTTTGGTTTTCTGGGCGTCTCCTACATTACGTTTCGGGCGCTCGATGTCGTGTTTTGCCTTCGAGACGAGGTAATCGCGGTGCCCGGTACACTCGATTTCTTAATGTTCTTATTTTTCTTCCCGACTATTTCTGCTGGCCCAATCGATCGCTATCGGCGTTTTCTAACCGACTGGAAAAAGAAACGAACGCGCGCTGAGTTCCTAAGCGATCTTGATGGCGCGATACACCGTTTTTTTCGCGGACTATTTTACAAGTTCATAGTCGCGGCGCTGATCAAACAACACTGGCTCGAACCGGCAGCGCGCAGTGGGAGCTTCGGTGCGCTGCTCAGTTACATGTATGCTTACAGCTTCTACTTGTTCTTCGATTTCGCCGGATACAGCGCTTTTGCTATCAGCCTTAGTTATCTCTTTGGGATCCACAGTCCGGAAAATTTCCGCCAACCGTTCCTTGCCCGAAATATCCGCGATTTTTGGAACCGCTGGCACATCACGCTTTCCTTTTGGTTTCGCGATCACGTCTACATGCGCTTCCTGCTTGCCGCTGCGCGCGGCAAATGGTTTAGGAGCATGCACACAGCCGCGATCCTGGGATATTTTCTTGCATTCGGATTGATGGGTTTGTGGCACGGGATCGAGCCGCACTACATCGTTTATGGGCTTTATCAGGCGACGCTGCTGTCAGGTTTCCACATTTTTTCCGACTGGAACAAGGCGCACCGCTATTGGGGCGACGGCCTGCTTTCAAAGGCATTAGCTGTTTTCATAACGTTCCATTTCGTTTGCTTCGGTTTGCTCATTTTTTCCGGACGCATCGGTGCTTCGCCGCTGCCGCATTATTTGGCTGATATCGAGCAGGCGGATTGTAGCGAGATTTCTGGCTGGGTCTGGGACAGGTACAAGCCGAAGGCACCGGTTTCAGTCGAGCTTTGGGATAGCGGACAATACTTAATGAACATCTCTGCGAATCAGTTCCGGAAGGATCTCGTTGATGCAGGTTATGGAAATGGTCGGCATGCGTTTCGTTTCGCGACGCCGTCGCAATTCAAAGATGGTCACTCACATGTCATACGACTCCGAGTCGCTGACACGAGAGACGATTTGACCGGGACACAGAGAACAATTGTCTGCCGATAAAAATTAGTTCGTTTTCGATCGAATCGGAACCAATTGCGCGACGTGCAGGCCGGGCAGTCGCTCGATTAGTTTCCGTCTATCGTAGCGCGCTTGATCGGCACTTCTTCGTGCGGAGCCACGTCGTATTCCGGCTTAGGCACGCCCATCAGCCAATGGTCGAACGACGAAGCCAGATGCCCGAAATGCAGGATCGACATCTTTTCCTCATTTGATCATTCGACATTATTTCGAGCTTCGTCATTCGGATTTCGTCATCTCGCTCACCTGTGAGCAATCACATGTGTTCAATCACGTTATCGCCAACCAATCTGTCATTCCGAGCGGAGCCGAGGAATCCCTTGCTATTGGTCAGCTCACATGTGTTCGATGACATTATCCCCAAACTGGCTGCATTTGATTTCGGTCGCGCCTTCCATCAACCGCGCGAAATCGTAGGTGACGCGTTTGCTCGCGATCGCGCCATTTAATCCTTTAAGAATCAAATCGGCGGCTTCCGGCCAGCCCATGTAACGGAACATCATTTCGCCGGAAAGAATCACCGAACCCGGATTGACCTTGTCCTGGTTTGCGTACTTCGGTGCGGTCCCGTGGGTCGCCTCAAAAACAGCGTGGCCAGTGATGTAATTGATATTGCCACCGGGCGCGATGCCAATCCCGCCCACTTGCGCGGCGAGTGCATCGCTCAAGTAATCGCCGTTCAGGTTCAACGTCGCGATGACGTCAAAATCTTCCGGACGTAATAGCACCTGTTGGAGCGTGATGTCTGCGATCGCGTCCTTGATCACAATGCCAGCGCCTGGTTTGCCCATGGGAATTTTGCACCAGGGGCCGCCCTCGATCTCTCCGGCCCCGAAATACTGCTTCGCAATCTCATATCCCCAATCGCGAAACGCGCCTTCGGTAAATTTCATGATGTTGCCCTTGTGCACCAGCGTGACGCTTTTGCGCTGGTTCTGGATCGCATACGAAATCGCGCTGTGAATCAAACGCACACTTCCTGAACGGCTGACCGGTTTGATCCCGATTCCGACGCAAACTTCGCCGCTTTCCGGCGCGCCGACTTTTTTCCAAAAATCGGCTGCTTTTTCCTTCGTGCCGAAACGAATTTTGTCGAACTCTTTTGGAAATTCTTTTTGCAGAAAATTGAGGATCTTTTGCGCTTCCGGCGTGCCAGCGGCGTACTCGATGCCCGCATAAATATCTTCCGTGTTTTCCCGGAAGATCACCATATTCACTTTCTCCGGATGCTTGACGGGCGAGGGGACCCCTTTGAAGTACTGCACCGGCCGCAGGCAGACAAAAAGATCAAGAAGCTGCCGCAGAGCGACATTGAGTGAGCGAATGCCGCCACCGACCGGAGTGGTCAGCGGCCCTTTGATGCCGACCAGGAATTCGCGGAACGCCTCGACTGTATCCTCGGGCAGCCATTCATCGAACTTGTCTTTCGCCGCCTGCCCGGCGAAGACTTCAAACCACGCGATCTTTTTTTTGCCGCGAAAAGCTTTTTCGACCGCGGCATCGAACACCCGCACACTCGCGGCCCAGATGTCTGGCCCGGTGCCATCTCCACGAATGAAAGGAATGATCGGTTGATCCGGAACATTCAGTCTCTCGGTTTTTTTAATCTTTTCACCTGTGGGCGGAGCAACATCTTTGTAAGGCATAAGGGGCAAACTGTAGAGGCGGCTGTCCTCAGCCGCAATATTACAGACGGGCCGCAGGGGTTCGCTGTTAGAACCGAGAAGTCACAGACCGGTGGCTAGAGGTCATCGAGTGGGAAATTACCCTCGCACGAATTTTTCCAGTGAAATGGCGATTTCTGGAAAGTCACGCAGGATCTGGCGATCCATGGTAATGAGCGGGATTCGCTGCTCTTCCGCCAAAGCGACGAATTCACAATCGTAAGCAGAACACACCGAGTTCGCGACCAAGTCCAGAACGGCGCGCGACGAGACCGCGAATTCACGGTTGACGAAGTGCCACTCTGCTTTATCGACGATGTCATTGGCCACCGCGAGCGTGATGAGGTTCTGCCGAATCGCCCCCGCTAGCGCGTTTCGAAATTCCGAACGCCACAACAACGGGGCGATCCAATCGGGATCCTTGGCCAAAACCTTGTCCACATAAGGCGAATGCGAGCTGGGTATCCAGCGGTAGCAAATAATGTTTGTGTCGACACAAATCATATTTGTGTCCCGAATGCTTTCGGGATCACAGCCGACCACGTCGTATCCAGGCCTTGATCTGAGCGGGACTGACCTGGCGCTTGAATTTTTTGCGGACCGCCCGCGCCTCGCGGATCAATGTGGCCGGCTCAATGCGCCGGCTTTGGTTGGTTACATTTTGGAGTGTCGCGAGGACTTCCCGGTTCAGGCTGCGATGATTTTCCTCGGCACGTTTTTTTAGTTGCCGGTGCAAGTCTGCTGGAATGTTCTTCAAAGTGATGCTCGCCATTTTCAAAACCGTAACGGTTCCATTATGGTTGTCAACGGGGCGCCATTGCCCGGTTTCATCCGGCCACAGCTCAACTCGTTGTTCGCGAGCAAGAGCTACAAATAAGTTTTAAAAAAGCGGCGAAACATCACCGCACTCGAACTCGGAAAGTGTTCCCGACGCCCCGCTTTGCGCGAAAAATCGACGCGTGACCGAACCACGAGCTCGCATCACCGCATTAGCTAACCCATTGGGTCGCTTCGGTCACCGCGGTGGCTACGGCGTGTCGTGGGACAACGCGTTCCGCCGAAGGCGCGTTCGTGTGCGTAATCGCGCGTTACTCTTCGCTTGATGTCGAAGGCTGTTCTGGCGAAACCGGTGGAGGTTTAAAATTAGCTGGATTAATCGAGGTGGGAACCCGCGGTTGAACGAAGGCGTTCGCCAATGGACAGGGCAGTCCAATACAATAGGCAAGCAAGGGCACTGCCGCCTGCGCCGCTTCCACAATTTCTTTGGCTGCGGACGGATTCGCCGCGATTGCCGCTTGAGTAATGCAGATCACTTCGTCACAGCCGATCTCTTTACCGACCGGTTGTTTGAAATCCTTGAAATCCTTGAAATCGGTATGGCTATAGCGAGTACCCCTGCTAGCCGTGAGAGCGGCCGCAACGATTCTCGTCGCCAGGTCAGGCCGAGCTCTTACCGCCGCCCCGACGTAGGCACATATCTCGGCTGAAGTTGACCGGGCGAAAAGCGAATTGAGGGCCCCCATGAATTGCTCAGGAGTAGCTGTCGCGATGCTGCTGGCGCCCGCCGCCCTCACCGCGGCCGCTAGTTCACCGGTATCTGCGGCCGTTGCCGCTACCACACGCTGATTTTGGATTGTTGTCCGAAATAAAGGCGCGCTCGGCAGCTCCCGGAAGTCTTTGATGAGCGGCGAAGTGAGGACCTGATTAACATCGACATCGGTGGGGTTTTCCAATCTGTTAGCAATTGGATCGTAAGTCACTTGCTGGCCGGGCCCGACATAAATCGATTGCCCCACGCTATCCAAATAGATGCACGCGCCTCCTTCGAGCACTATGAATGTGGTGAGTCCACTCGGATCGTAATTGCCCAGTATGGTCGTGCCGGTGATTGCCGCGGTGACGGGGCCCATCTTGATTTTTGCCCCGCCGGCTTTTTTCGGCACGTAAAGCAAAAATTGGCCGCTGCCCAGATCAATCGTGCGTGCACCTTCACCCACACTGAAGATCGTCTTCTCGCCCAGACGCGTGATCGTTTTATCCTTGAACGTCAACTCGCTCCGGGACTGGACACCGGTTTGCACCGCCGTCCCCGGGCGAACATTATCATTGAGTGAAGCCGGACGCGGTGCCGAGTTCGATGGAAGCACTTTAACGTCCTGGATGACTTGAGTCACCTTCGCTTCTTTGAGGTCGTCTGCACTGACCTGGTTTGGGAGCAGAATCGCAAGCGACGCAATCGTCAAAATAACCGGGGTTTGCATGTTCATGACCGCCTTTATATTCTATTCGAGACCGCTTGTTAAGCTTTTTTTTCAGCTTTTTTTAGGCCCGTCGCGGAGCCCGGCGGCGGCGTTTTTGGCGTTCTCGCGAAATTGCCAATTCATTCAGCCGCGAATTACCACAGCGCGACGCGGCCGCAACCGAAGATTTAACCACGAATAAACACCAATGGACACCAATGAACGGTGTGGAAATTAGGGTAGTGGCTCAGTTTGAAACTACACCGCCAGCTTCTTGAAGACAACGCGGGCACCAATATCGTGAATTGTCGCAGCCCAGCCGTTTGACTTTGCAAAGGCGTGGATTCGCTCTGCGCGTTTTGGATCGGCTACCAGCCCTACCGGCCACACTCGCGCCAAGCTATCCTCAAAGACCGTGCAAGAAACCCTTGATTCAAGTCGTTCTCGGATGTGTTTGGCGAGCGCGTCAATAAGTCAATATCGGCTATTTCCGCAAAAGAGCTATCACTTCTTCAATCGACCATACATGATCTGAGATTCCAGCTTCCATTGCGGGCGTGACGCGTAGTGATTGGTGAATGCGTCCGAAATTGTAATACATGTAATGAATGGCGACAGCGTGTTCGTGATTTTCCAGCTTTTTTGAATGTCCGTTTGTCAGCCGCGTAAACCGGCGCATCGACATTCTCATCGTGAGATTCTGCCGCTCGACGTACGACGTAGAAACGTGATTGTGATCGGGATTGCCACTGGCTACCGCCTTCCGTGCTCCCATGCAGACTGCCAGGCTGTAGCGCGTTTCAGTGTTTATTCGTGTGCATTAGTGGTTAAGAACGTTCCCCGATCTTCGGCGAATCGATACCAATTCTTTCGTTTACAACTGCGGATTACCCGGATGCCGCGAAAGTGAACAAAATGCTGCAATACCAGATTTGAAGTGCGCGGACACGTCCGCGC
>QHOW01000030.1 GCA_003219435.1 Verrucomicrobiota bacterium
GGTCTGCTTTTTGGTCAGGCCATAGACGAAGTTGTCCATGATGAAGTAGACCATGTTGATGTTCTTGCGCGCGCCGTGATTGAGATGGTTACCGCCGATGGAGAACCCGTCGCCGTCGCTGCCGAAGAGGAATACGTGGAGATCGGGTCGGGCGAGGCTGATGCCACTCGCGAGCGGGACGGCGCGGCCGTGAATGTAATGCACGCCGTGGCCATTGACGAAATAGGGAAAGCGCGATGAACAACCGATGCCGGCCAGGGTGACGATCTTTTCGTGATCGAGCTGGCGTTTCTCGAGAACTTTGTAAAACGCGGCCAAAACTGCGAAATCGCCGCACCCGGGACACCAGGTGGGGTGATCGGCAGTGATGGCTTTTTTAGTTAATTTCTCCCTCGGAGGTGTAGCGGCGGCTGTGTCAGCCGCAATCGTTGTGGTTGTTTCGCTCATAAAAACAAATTCATTTTATTCGCGTTCGGCTGGCAGCCGAACGCGACACGCCAGCGGCGTGCGCTCCCCAGAGGGGGACGTTATCGTTCATAACCAAATCAGACATCATACATCAAGCCTCAAACATTCTTATCCAACTCCCTGGGCGATAGACTCGGCGCGGGCTACATCGACATCTTGTTCGCCGTTTCCGGAAACGGGACGGTTCGGTGAATAACCTCTGACCGAAACGAATTCGCCGGGGAAAACGCCTTGAAGAATTTCTTTCACGCGGAACGTGAGACCATCGGTCTTAGTGAGGCTCTGGATTTTCGGTTCGCAATAACGCGCCCGCAAAATGGTGGCGAGCTGCCCGAACCCGTAAACGCCCTGGTCATTCATCTCGACAGTGACGATTCGCTTGAAGTTGGCGAAGATTTTCTCCAATCCGTTTGGCAACGGATGGACGTGGCGCAAATGGATGGCCGCGATTTTTTCGCCGTGCTCGCGCGCCATCTTCACCGCGTCGTGGATCGGTCCATACGTTGATCCCCAGCCAACGAGCAATGTGTCGCCTTTCTGGTCGCCATAAACTTCCGGCACCGGAATTTCTTCAGCGAGTTTCCTTAATTTATTGCGACGCTTTGCCGTCATAGCCATATGTAGCTTCGGGCTCCCGGTGGGGTGGCCCATTTCGTCGTGTTCGAGTCCGCCGATAAGCGGATACTTTCCGTCCAAGATCCGCGTGCCTGGCGGGATGTGCTGTGTGATGCGCTCAAGATCGTAGGGCTTGAAACCGCCCTCGCGCGGTGTGAGATCGGGCTTCGGATCGACCATCATTTTCGCAAGGTCGGGTTCGTCGAACGCCTCGATGCGCGTGGCGAGCGAGGTGTCGCTCAAAATGAAAACGGGCGTGCTGTACTTGCGCGCGATCCGGGCCGCCTCAATCGCGATATAGAAACAATCTTCAACGCTCGCGGCCGCGAGCACGACACGCGGACTATCGCCATGGCTGCCGAAAATCGCCTGGTGCAAATCGCTTTGTTCAACGTTGGTCGGGAGTCCCGTGCTCGGTCCTCCGCGTTGAATATTACAAATGATGAGCGGAATCTCGGCCATTGACGCCCAGCCGATTGCTTCGGCCTTGAGCGAAATGCCCGGCCCCGCGCTGCCGGTGATTGCCAGATATCCTGAATACGAAAACCCGAGCGCGAGCGATACCGCACCGAGTTCGTCCTCGGCCTGCACAAAAATCCCGCCGTATTTTGGCAACTCGCGCCGAAGCGTTTCCATAATCGACGACCACGGCGTGATCGGATAACCGGCCCCGTAACGCACACCAGCGGCGATCAAGCCGTAGGCGAGCGCCTGATTCCCATCCATCGTGATCTGCGCGCGTCCGCCGGGTTTCGGGATGTGCTCAAATTGATAATGTTTGGTGAGCACATTGCCGACCGGATACGCGTAGCCGGCCTGGAACGCCATCAGCGCGGTATTGACGATGCTCTCGTCTTTGCCGGCGAATTTTTCGGTGATCAGCTTTTTCAGCTTGTCGACGTCGAGATTGAAAATTTTCGCGATGAGACCGAGGACGAAAATGTTTTTGCCTTTGTCCTTGGCCGTGCCGCCGAGCGCTTCGACCGTGAGTCCGGTGATCGGCACCCCGACGTAAACGAAACGTTTGTCGTCGAGGTTCGGCTCGACGTTGTCAGAATCATAAAGCAGCACGCCGCCTTCCTTCAAGAAATCGAGGTGGTCCTGATAACTGTGCTGATAAAACGCGACGAGAAAATCGGCTTCATCGCCGGCTGATAACACTTCGCCTGAACCGATCCGAACCTGGAAGATCGACGGTCCACCCGAGATCGTGGCCGGGATCGTCATGTAAGTCATGACATCGTGATCGCTGCGTCCGGCCAGTCGCGCGAGGAATGCGCCGGCGGTTTGAATTCCGTCCTGCGAATTGCCCGCGAGACGAATCACGGCGTCCTGAATGTTTTCAGGCCGCAGATCTGCGCGCTCCGTAACCGGAATGGCAGTAGACGCCGGCGCGCCGGCCGGGGCGCTGTTCGTAGCGTCGGCTTCGGTCACAACTGGGGTTGAAGTATTTTCTGGCAAAATTCGAAATCCTCGCGGTCAGCAATCTCAGGCAATATTTGCGATTTTTCCAGAGGAAAGTCCGAGCCGGACTAGCAGCAACATCGCCAACTGTAGCCGGGGTCGATGTTGGGTGGATCGACCGCTCCGTCGGGCGGTGCTAATGGAGTCTCGGCTTTCGCCGACATTATTTAACATCGAGCAAGGGACTGCTCGATCCACCAGCGAAGCCGGCCGCTGCAGCCCAACGGCAAGCAAGTACAGCGGGCGGCTAGCGAGTCGACGAGCCGATATGGGAATCGTCGGCTCCAGGAGGGCGATCCAGCCCGCGGCGTTTTAGCAACGGCTCGAGATAGGGATCGCGGCCGACGAAATTCTTGAACAAGCTCAGGGCGTCGGCTGATCCGCCGCGCGAGAGCAAAGTTGCGCGAAAGCGATCACCGTTCTCGCGCTTCAGTCCGCCATGTTCCTTGATCCACTCAACCGTATCGGCATCCAGCACTTCGCTCCAGATATAGGAGTAGTAACCGGCCGAGTAATCGCCGGCGAAAGCGTGCGAGAAATATGGACTGCGATAACGCGGCGGAACTGGAGGAAAATCTACACCAGCCTTGTGCAAGGCATCCGCTTCGAAAGCCATCGCGTCTTTCGGCACATCGGCAGGGTTTAGCTGATGCCAGGCTTGATCGAGGAGCGTGGCGGAAAGGTATTCGGTGGTCTTGTAACCTTGGTTGAACTTTTCCGCGGTAACGATCTTGTCGAGAAGCGCCTGCGGAATCGGTTCGCCGGTCTTGTAATGTTTCGCGTAATTCTTGAGCACTTCTGGCCAGGTCGCCCACATCTCGTTTACCTGCGACGGATACTCGACAAAATCGCGCGGCACGCTGGTTCCGCTGAACCGCGGATATTTTACGTTTGAAAACATTCCGTGAAGCGCGTGACCGAATTCGTGAAAGGCGGTGCGCACTTCATCATGCGTCAGCAGGGTCGGTTCACCGGGTGGCGGTTTCGGGATGTTTAGATGATTGGCAACGACCGGCTTGGTTCCGAACAGGTCGCTTTGTTGCACGTAGGCATTCATCCACGCCCCACCGCGCTTGGAGGGTCGCGCGTAATAATCGGCCAGGAACAGCGCGAGCGGTTTGCCGTCGGCATCGTAAACTTCAAACACGCGCACATCGGATTGATAGACCGGGAGATCGTGCCGTTCTTTGAAGGTGAGGCCGTAGAGCTTACCCGCGGCAAAGAAAACGCCGTCGAGCAAGACGTGATTCAATTCGTAATACGGTCGCAGCTCCGATTCGTCGAAGGCGTAACGCGCTTTGCGCACTTTCTCCGAATAGAAATCCCAATCCCAGGAAGCGACTTGGAATCCGGCTTTTTCCTGATCGACAACTTTCTGCATGTCGGCGGCTTCACGACGCGCGTTTGCGACGGCCGGCGGCGCCAGATCGGCCAGAAGTTTGTTCACAGTGGGAACATTCCCAGCTGTCTGATCTTCGAGTTGATAAGCCGCGTGATTTTCGTAGCCGAGAAGTTTGGCGCGCTCCGCTCGAAGCTGTGCGGTGCGAATGACTATTTCCCGGGTATCGAACGGCCCGCCTTTGCTGTTGCGAGAGAGCGATGCCCGCATGATGCGCTCCCGTAGTGCGCGATTTTGCAACGACGCAAGCGCGGGCTGGCCCGTAGTGTTTTGCAGGCGCAACACAAACTTGCCTTCCTTGTGCTCGTCTTTGGAGGCGGCGGCGGCAGCGGCGATTTGGTTGTCGGAAAGACCGGCCAGGTCTTCTCGACGATCTACCACCACGGAGGAAGCGTTCTTTTCCTTCAGAACGTTCTGCTCGAACTTCGTCTGTAGCGTCGCGAGCTCGGCATTGATCTTCTTCAACTTTTCCTTGTCGGGCTCGGAGAGCTTCGCGCCGGCTCGGACGAAATCCTTGTAATAGCGCTCGAGCAGATAACTCGATTCCGGATCGAGGCCGAGCTTGTCGCGATTGTCGTAAAGCTCCTGAATTCGCGCGAAAAGTTTGGCGTTGAGATGAATCGCGTCCCGATGCGCCGAGAGCTTTGGCGCGATTTCGGTCTCGATCTTCTGGCGGGTCGGATTTGTATCGGCGGCATTTAGATTCGAAAAGGTTCGCTCCGCGCGATCGAGGAGCCGGCCGGTTCGCTCCAAGGCGACAATCGTGTTGTCGAACGTAGGTTTTTCAGCGTTGGCGGCAATGACATCAACTTCTTTGAGCTCTTCGCGCATGCCCGCTTCGATCGCCGGGACGAAATGTTCGTCTTTGATTTTATCAAACGGCGGCACGTGATACGGAAGAGTGCTTTCCAACAGGAGTGGATTGTCGCCGGCAGCTAGTGAGGACGGCGCGCTTTTCACGGGCGCTTTCTCGGCGTTCAGAGAGGTAGAGTTGATTTGCATGGCGGCGAGAATTGCCAAGATGCGGAACAGCTGAGCAACGAAGAGAGAATGATGCATAGCGAGAACGTTACTTGTCCACGCGGCGGTGATTGAACGCAACTACGGGCTTGAGATGATCAACAAGAATGCTCAAACGCTCGGCATCAGAAGTTGTAGCCGCGGTCGAGTTCCGGCTGGCAGCCGAAAGTCCGAGCCGGACTGGCATTAACAGGCTGGCAGCCTGTGCTCTCCAGACATAAAATCCGAGCAGGATGAAGGGATTTTTCTTCGCTCTCCTGCTGATTCCATTGATCAGCGTCGCGGCTGACAACGTTCCTCCAAAGTTCGATGCGCATGTCGCAGAGCGATTCGCGAAGTTGGCGCTGGCGTGCGTCGAGAAGGAATATCCAAACAAGATCAGTCATGTGCTTAATAGCGACACCGATGTTGCGCCGCCGCGTAAGCTCACGCCGGCATTTTATGGCTGTTACGACTGGCATTCATCCGTTCATGGACACTGGCTGCTCGTCAGGCTGATACGCACGTTTCCAGATGCGCCGTTTGCCGCGCCGGCGCGAGACGCGCTGCGCAAGAGCCTCACCGCGGAAAATCTGAAACAGGAAGCTGCCTATCTTCGCGGAGAGGGTCGCGCCAGTTTCGAACGGCCATATGGATTGGCGTGGCTCCTTCAATTGTGCGCCGAGCTGCGGGAGTGGGACGATGAGCAGGCGCGCGAGATGTTAGCGAACCTGCGGCCGCTGGAAGAAGCTGCGGGCGAGCGACTCAAAACGTGGCTGCCGAAACTCTCGCATCCAGTGCGCATCGGTGAACACGACCAAACGGCGTTCGGGCTTGGCCTCATGCTCGAATATGCCCGCGCAACAGGCGACGAAGCTTTCGCCAAACTAGTCACCGATTCGGCGAGAAAATTCTTTCTCGCCGATAAGAATTGCCCGCTTGCTTACGAACCTTCGGGCGAAGATTTCCTCTCGCCATGTCTTGCTGAAGCAGACGTGATGCGTCGCGTGCTTTCTCCCGGGGAATTCGCGAAGTGGCTAAAAGATTTTCTGCCCCAAATCCCAGCGGCGCCTCTACAAAGCGAAAGGCCCACAATCGATTGGCTGCCAGTCGTAGTCTCGCCCGATCCGAGCGATCCGAAGCTCGCGCATCTTGATGGATTGAATCTAAGTCGTGCGTGGATGCTGGAGGGAATTATGTCAGCGCTCCCTGCGGACGATCTCCGCCGGACAGCGCTTGCCGCCGCGGCCGATGCCCATCAGCGCGCCGGACTGGCGGCGGTGACGGGCGCGCATTACGAAGGTGGGCATTGGCTCGGCAGTTTTGCCGTTTACCTGACCACCGGTCGCGGGATGCAACGCGGCTCCCAAGTGAAATGAGATTCAGGATTTTCTTGGTTGTTGCTTCATGTGTCGTCAGCCTTATCACCGGCTTTGTCATTTCGCGCACTGGTTCTTCGACCGAAAGCGTCAGGACGCGCGCCAAACCTCTGATCGGCCTTTCGATGGACACATTGAAAGAAGAACGATGGCAGGGAGACCGCGACCTGTTTGTGTCGCACGCGAAGGAACTAGGCGCGGATGTGCTGGTTCAATCAGCAAACAGCGACGACACCCGTCAAATCAGCGACGTCCAGGCGTTGATCAGCCGGCGCGTCGATGTGCTGGTCATTATTCCGCACAACGGCGGTGCGATGGCAAAAGCCGTCAACATGGCGCATGACGCCGGAATTCCCGTGCTGGCCTACGATCGGTTAATCACCGATTGCGATCTCGATCTTTATATGACGTTCGACAACGAGAAAGTGGGCGAACTCCAGGCCCAGTTCCTGGTCGATCATCTGCCGAAGGATCGAAAGAAAAAGATCGTCCGAATTTACGGCGCGAAAACGGATAACAACGCGCTGCTCTACAAACGAGGACAGGACAAGGTCCTGACTCCGCTGATCAACAAACGCGAAATCGAAGTCGTGCACGAAGATTGGACGCAGGACTGGAAACCGGAAAACGCGAAGAAAATCGCGAGCGCAGCAATTACCAAAGCGGGCGCAAATTTCGATGCAATTCTCGCATCGAACGATGGCACGGCTGGCGGCGCGATTCAGGCGCTGAGCGAAGAGGGTCTTGCCGGCAAAATTCTCGTCACCGGCCAGGATGCTGAGCTGAGCGCCTGTCAGCGGATCGTCAACGGCACTCAGGCAATGACGATTTACAAACCGCTTTCGCAGCTTGCGAAACAGGCCGCGGAAGCGGCAACGAAAATGGCGAGAAGCAAACCGGTTATCGCTCTCAGCAAAATTAACAATGGAAAAATCGACGTGCCTTCAATCCTTCTCGACGTAGTTGTGGTCACAAGAGAAAACATGATGGACACCGTGGTGAAAGACGGCTTTCACAAGGCCGCGGACGTGTATCGCAGTCTGCCCGAGGCGCAGCAGTCACGCTGATTGCGCATGAATCCGGTCGTCCTTCAGGCGGAGAACATTACCAAGAAATTTCCCGGCGTAATCGCGGTCAAGGACGTCAGCTTTGATTTGCGCGCTGGCGAAATCCACGGGCTTTGCGGCGAAAACGGCGCCGGTAAATCGACGCTGATCAAACTGATTTCCGGCATTTATCCGTACGGCTCATACGAGGGAAATTTTTTCGTCCACGGACAGCTCGCAAAATTCCGTTCCCTCGCGGATGCCCAACGCGCCGGGATTGCGGTCATCTACCAGGAACTCGCGCTCGTTAACGACATGACGGTAGGCGAAAATATTTTTCTCGGATCAGAGCCGCGCACTCCAGGTGGACTGATCGACTGGCACAAGGTGTATCACGAAGCGCGACTGCTCCTGGAAAAATTCAAGGTCGATATCGATCCGAGCGAACCGGTCGGGAAGCTCGGAATGGGACAAAAACAGTTGGTAGAGATCGTGAAGGCGCTTTCAAAAAATTCCAACATCCTCGTCCTGGACGAACCGACCGCGGCTCTGGCAGAACACGAAGTCCTCATCCTGCTCGACATCCTGCGTGGTCTCCGGAGTCGAGGAATCGCAAGCATCTACATCTCGCACAAACTCGATGAACTCTTCGCGGTCTGCGATCGGATTACCGTACTGCGCGATGGCGCCTCTATCGCCACGCTCGATAGCAAGCAAACTGACAAAGCAGAAATCATCAAACACATGGTCGGCCGCGAAATCAGCGATTTGTTTCCGCGGCGCAAATCAAAATTGGGCCCATTAGCCCTCGAAGTTGAAAACCTCGGCGTAGCCAATCCTGATTCCGGCGAGCCTTTTCTTATCGACATCACTTTCTCGTTACGCGCCGGTGAAGTACTCGGCATCGGCGGTCTGATGGGCGCGGGTCGCACCGAGCTGCTGATGCATTTGTTCGGCGCGTGGGGCACCCGGTCGAGCGGCTCCGTCCGTCTCAATGGCCGCGAATTGCTGGCGCGAAAGCCGGAAGAAATAATTCGTCGCGGCATGGTGCTGGTGAGCGAAGATCGTCGCCGCTACGGATTGATTCTGGACAAAACGATCGGCTTCAATCTTTCGCTCTCCTCTTTAGCGAAACTGACGAAGAGCCGACTTATTGATCAGGGACTGGAATTCCAAAAGAACAATCATTTCTTTCAATCACTGCGCGTGAAAGCGCCGACACTGGAGGCGCTGGTAGCGAAGCTTTCCGGCGGCACCCAGCAGAAGGTTGTCCTGGGCAAGGCGCTCATGACCGAGCCGCTCGTGATTTTTCTCGACGAACCCACCCGGGGAATTGATGTAGGCGCCAAGCTGGAAATCTACGAAATCGTTAATCGACTAACTGATGCGGGCAAAGCTGTTCTTCTCGTGTCGAGCGAAATGCCTGAATTGATTGGGATGAGCGATCGCATCCTGGTTCTGCACGAAGGTCGTATCGGTGGTGAATTCAATCGCGACGAAGCCACGCAAGAAAGACTGCTCGCAGCGGCAATGGGGCAAAGGCAGGTGATACTCACCTGAAATGACGAATGACCAATGACGAATGACGAAGGATAGAGAACAAATGACGAAGGATGACTTAGAAGACGCGTTTTGGAATGAAGGCCGCGAGAGCTATGTAGTTCGAGAGACCATTGAACCAGCTTCGCAACGAACTTACGACCTGGAGAAGCGCACGATGCGTTTCGGCGAAGCGATAATCGATTTTGCGAACATCATTCCGCGGACAGCTGTGACGAGACCTCTGATCGAACAACTTGTTGGCTGTGGGACGAGCGTTGGCGCCAATTATTGCGAGGCTGACGATGCAGTGTCCAAAAAGGAATTTCGACTTCGTTGCGGAACGTGCAAAAAGGAAGCGCGCGAGGCGAAAATACTTCTTGCGGATGATCGTCCGCGCCGTCCCGGAACTGAAGTCGCAAGCCCGCCCACTTTGGTAGGAAGCAAAAGAACTCCATCTGATCTTCGCGAAAATCTGGCGAAGCGCCGAATGAATCTCATTTCTTCGTCATTCGTCATTCGTGATTCGTCATTCTCTTGATGCAATCAAGAAGATCATTTCGCGATTTTTCGCTGGTGATCGCGCTCGTCGTCATTTGCGCGTTCTTCGCCATCGCGTCGCCGCAGTTTCTGAGCGCGCGCAATCTCTCCCTGCTCATAACCGAGCTGTCGATCACCGCCACGCTTGCGATGGGGATGTTGCTCGTGATTCTTCCGGGCAACATCGATCTGTCGGCCGGAAGCGGTGTCGGTCTGCTTGGCGGTATCGCGAGCGTTCTCGTGTTCGAGCACAACTGGCCGGCGCCGCTGGCAATGGGCACCGCTTTGCTCACTGGCATTCTCATCTGGTTTTGCATGGGCAACTTGATCGTGCGTCAGAAAATACCGGCTTTCATCATCACTCTCGGCGGCCTGCTTATCTTTAAGGG
>QHOW01000031.1 GCA_003219435.1 Verrucomicrobiota bacterium
CGTGCGAAACCGTTTCATCGGTGCAGCCGACGGATTTCCTTTTCGCGTCGATCCCGATTCTGACGCGATGCCCGAATTGTACCAGGCCATCGGACGAACAGTAAAGATTTCCGACCTTGCGGAAGGAATGATTGCCGCCAGCAGCAATCTCGCCACCAATTTGCTGCTCGATCTTGTCGGAGTGGAATACGCGCGAAACGTGCTGCGGGATGCACAGGTGAACGGCGTGGAACTGCGCCGCGGTGTCGAGGATCGCGCGGCACACGAAAAAGGCATTGATAATCAAGTTACCGCGAACGGATTACTCATGCTGCTGTGCGCCTTGCGCGGCAATTTTCTCAGCAATGAAAGCCGAGAACACGCGATTCGCATTTTGCTTGCGCAGCGGTTCAACTCGATGATTCCTGCCGGTCTTCCCGCACACGCCACGGTGGCGCATAAAACCGGTGAGATTTCGACTGCCTGCCACGATATGGGTATTGTCTACTTGCCGGAACGCCAGCCGTACATTGCCGTTATTTTGACGGAATTTGATCCGGAACAGAATGGCCGCCGCGAGGCCGTTGCCGCCATTTCCGAAATGATTCATCGCTCCTTAACCGGGATAGCGCGGAAATCGCGATGAGTGTCGAGGAACTTCGCCCAATTGACGGCCTAAACCTGTCTGCGGAATACCGCGCATTGCTGCGACCAGGCGAAGCCGAAAGCGACTCGGCCGGGACTGCGCACCACCTGCCACGTTTCTTTTATGAAATCGGCAGTTGGCAGGACGCGCACGCGATCCGCCTGACGCCGCACTTCACACTTGCGGAATTGATGCTGGTCGATTGCCGGGAAGCCGAACTACTGCTCCGTCACTTTCCGCATTATGTGCCGTGCGCGGTTATTTTGCTTGCCACATTTTTAGAGGATTTTCGCCGGGAAGTCGGCGCGCCGGTCTTCGTCAGTGCAAATGGCGGCTATCGGTCGCCCGCGCATCAGATTCGCGGAGCAAAAAGCATTCACGCCTGGGGAACAGCGGCAAATATTTACCGCATAGGCGACACCTTTCTCGATGACGCGAGATCAATCGAAAAATATGGCGCGACCGCGTCTTCGCTGAGTCGGGCGATGCTTGCCCGGCCCTTCGGATCGAGAAAAGGGGAAACCGATGACCATCTCCATCTCGATTTAGGGTTTGTAAGCTTGACTCCGCGCCAATGCAGCGAAGCGAGCTGATCTCTTGCTGTTACTGTGAAAAATTTAGGGGCAGAACCGGGTCGTTACGTTCGCGAGAAGAAGTTTCGCGCCTCGCCGCCGCGAGCGGTGATTGGCCTTGAAGCCGAGTTTAATCTCTTCGTTGATGGCAAAAAAAGGCGGCCGGAAAAAGTTTTTGGCGACCCCAGCCGCCTAGTGCGTAGAAGAATGATTCCCAGGACCGGGAAATCATTTCAGCTGCCCGCCGGAGGCGCGATTTACTTTGATACAGGTGTGATCGAAGTCGCCACGCCGATCGTTGAACTGGAGCGTGGCTGTTGTCATCGCGCAACACGGTTGCTCTGGGAACAAATTCGTTATTTGCGAGCGGAGCTGGATCACTGGGGTAAAGTCCGCGGCCACAAATGCCGGCTGCAAGGCTTTAGCACGCACTACAACTTTTCATTTCCCGATGGGCGGAGATCGAAATCGCGTAATGCGACCAAACTGGCCTTTCTTCTCGCACACATTCTTCCCGTACCGGTGATTTTGCTGGCGGCAAACCGGCAGAGTAGCGCGGTCGGCGTTCGCCCACGCAAAAACCGCCTGGAAGTGACTGCGGATTTCACGCCGGATCCAGCGTTGATGCTGGCGACCTGCGCCTTCATCGCCGGTGTCGTGAAAACTGTCCTGGACTGGAAAGATTTTGGCCTGCGACAACTGAGTCGCCGTGGCGTTCTGCGCCCAACGCCGTTTCGTTTGCGAAAACACTCGTCGCGGCGCGGGTGGCGAATCACCGGCGATTCATTAGGCCAAAATCCATTTACGGGCGATATCAACGCCCCACTTTGGAAATTGCGCGATGGTCGCATGCTCAGCCTGCGCGGAGTCGCAGCAGAGAGCCTGAAGCTGTTTCGCCGGCAGATTCTGCGCATTAGTGATTTGAGCACGCTTCAACATATCGCGGCGGTTTTTGATGGAGACGCCCGCTCGCTGCTCGATTTCCCGAAGCGCCCCGAGGCGTATGATGACGTCGGGCGTACAATTGACTGGGGACGGCGCCGGATGCGGCGATGGTCGCGTTCGAGATATGAAAAAGTTATCCATCGCGTCTTAGCACACGAGCCGATGCGCATTGGGCAAAAACGTTATCGCGTCGAGCGAATGAACGGCTGGTATCAGATTGATTTCCGGGAAGTGGGAACGAATCGACGCCAGACTTTCAATCTCGACGAGCTGGTGCGGTTATCCGCTAAAAAGAAGCCGCGCCCCGTTATGGCACGAAAACAAAAACCCGCCGAAACGCGTCGCCATCGACGCCGGGCATCATAATCCCATCAACTCGCGAACGTATTTCACTGGCGGACTGCCGTAGGAGATGACCTGATCGTTATATTTTTTCTGATCGAACGCTGCGCCTGCTTTTGCCTTCGCCTTATCGCGAAGATCGAGATGTTCGCTTACACCAACGAAATAGGTGGAAAGCTGAGCTGAGGTGAGTCGAGCACGTTTCCATTTTGCGACCGCTTCGCCTTCCTGCTGGTAACCTTCTTTCATCATCAAATCCATCGCCTCCTGCTCGCTCATGTTTCCAGCGTGAATGCTTTGGTCGAGAATCGCATTGCAAATAGCGCGCAAGCGCATTTTCAACTGCTGCATTTTGACTTCGGGTCCGCCATAATCCTGTTCTGCCATCATTTGCTCGCAGTAAACGGCCCAACCTTCAACGAACGTGCCGCTCTGGAAAATCGCGCGGACCAATGTCGGCGCGCGGAACTCATTCGCATGCGCGAGTTGGAGATAATGGCCAGGCATGGCTTCGTGAACTGTTAGATCGCGCACCATGTAATTGTTGTATTCCCGGAAGAACGATTCTTTGCGCTGCTTCGACCAGTCGTCAGGCGTGGGAGCAACCGCAAAAAAGGTTTTCCCGTTTTTTTCAAGAGGACCGGCTGCGTCGCAGTAGGCAATTGCCTGGCCGCGCTTGAACTCTGGCATCACGATCACATCCAGCGGTGTCTCCGGGACAGTGACGACCTTATGCGCCTTCACAAAATCGGTCGCTTCTCTGACAACTTTTTGAGCGAACGGAACTATTGTGCTGTCGTCGGGATGTTGCTCAGCAAGTTTGTCGAGCACCGCGGCCGTCACTTTGTGCTTGTCGGCAAGCGTCGGCTTATCAGCTTCCGGGAAATACTTTTTGTAGAGCGGCAGCGCAGTTTCGTAGATGGCGTTCTGCGTCTGTTCCAAATCGGCTTGCGCGCGCTTTTTGATTTCTTCCATCGACAAATCGGAGGCGAGCGCGAAGCGCAGCTTCTTGCGAAACTTCTCCGCGCCGAGCCGGAAATCGCCGTCGGAGCGCGGCAACAGATCGGTCTGGAGCCATTTTTTGTAATCTTCCAGAGCAGCCGCTGTCTTTTCCTGCAATGGCGCCAGTTCCTTTTTCATTTGCGGCACACGGTCGAGAAGCGGTGCGAGTCCTTCATGAAGGAGATTGATTGCACCCTGCGTTTGCTCGATTGCCGTTTTCGTGTGAATCCGCGGCGGATTGTGCAGATTCGCTTTCGCCTGCTCGATTACGCGCGGAATTCCTTCCATGCGCTGGCGCAGATTGGGAATGCGTTTTTCCGGCGATGCGAAATCGCGCACCACTAGAAGATAAAGGCTGTTCGCGAGGCTCTGATTGTAAACGAGCGGATTCCAATCTGCCTCTTTTAACTCTTCAGCTTCGAAGATTTTGTAATCGATGTTCTCCTTCAGAATGCGAAAATCGACATTGTTCGCGCCGGTGACTTGCGACCCGTCGATGGCGTTTAGCTTGTCGCGAAATTCTTTTTGAGCTGCGAGATCTTTCGCACGCGCTTCGGGCGAATAATCGGTCAGCAGGCCATCAAACCGATGATCGCCAAGCTCGGTCGCCTCCTCCGGATTGGCCCGCAAGTCCTGTTCGATGTAATCGTGCGCAATTTTTTGAAACTCGTCGTTCTGCGGAGTGGCGCACACGGCTAAGATCGACCACGCCAGGGATAGCCCGGTCGCGAGAGCGATTTTCATCGTCCTGGGGGATTAAGCTTCCGGCTGGACAGCGAATCCCACCGCCGGTTCGGCGTCGCCAGTGACTTCGGTTTGATCCTGTAAGTACGTCCGGCCTTTATAAAATGGCGTGACGATCGCGAATAACACCGCCGTGCCCAGCATCACCCAAACGAAGAACATGAAGTAGCTGGTTCCTTGCAACTTTACGCTGCCGTCGGGATTTTGAATGAAAAAATTGACCGCGGCTGTGAATTGGTTGCCGAGCGAAACGGCGAGTAAATACGTGCACATGACAAGCGATTTGAGTTTAACCGGCCCTTGCGTGTAGGAAAACTCGAGATGTGTCGGCGAAACCAGAGTTTCGCCCGCGGTCAAGATCACGAACGCCCAGACTTGCCAGATGATGCCCGGGCGCGCGCCCGCGTCGATGCGCGTTTGAATCATGGCGACCAGAAAAAATGATCCTGCGGTGACAAATAAGCCGGCGCCGATTTTCCGTAGCGGCGTCAAACGAATTACCTTCTCAACCGCCGGATAGAGCCAGTAAGAAAAGAGCGGCAGCATGATCAAAATGAAAATCGGATTGACCGTTTGGATCTGCGACGACAGCCACTCAATACCGAAAAGATGTCGATCCATCGACTCGGCTTGAATAATCCAGGAGGAAAAATTCTGCTGCCACAAGGCCCAGAAAATCGCAATAAACGGGACCGGAATTAAAATATTGAGCAGGATCTTGCCCGTCTGCTTGTTGAAAATCTCGCGCCCATATGTTCGCAAGCCGACCGGTGGGATGTGCACAAATTTCTTGCGGCCGAGCCAAAAGATGAATGTGGCAATGGCCATGAATACACCGGGAAGTCCAAAAGCGATGTCCGGACTATGCAGACGCGGGCTTTCGAGAAAACTGACAATCGATGGCGGCAACTTGGCGATGAACCCATCCGAAGCAGCCTGGTAGGGCTCGAGCAACCACGGAATCAGGAGCGTCGAACATGCCGAGCCGGCGTTGATGGAAAAATAAAACCAGTTAAAGACGCGGGTCAGCAAATGCTTGTTTGTATCGCCGAACTGGTCGCCAACGTTCGTTGAGACGCATGGCTTAATTCCGCCGGCGCCGAGCGCGATCATCAAAAGACCGACGGCGAGCAAATAGCGCGGCTCGATCGCGTGCGCCACGGGCGAACCTATCAGTGCCAGCGTGGCATGCCCGCCGCAGTAAACAATCGACAGCCAGAAGACGACCCGAAATTTCCCGAAAACCGCATCGGCGAGGACCGCGCCAAAGATCGGCAAAAAGTAAAGCGCGGAAACGAAGGTGTGATACCACGCTTCGGCGTTCGCCGGCGGCATCACGCTCAAATGACCCATCTTGTCCAACAGATATTTGGTCATGAAGATGGTCAGGATGGAATTCATCCCGTAATAGGAAAACCGCTCGGCCGCCTCGTTGCCGACGATGTAAGGGACGCCAGGCGGCATCGTGCTGATTTTCGGGGGTGATGTCAGATACTTGTATTTGGCCATGGGCAGGTTCTGGTTAGGGACGCGGATGTGCCGGGACAAATTCGGTTGGGGTCGGCGAGGACAAAGGTTTCTCAGACTCTATCTTGCTCGGCTTGGATGAGGCTTTTTCCGGAGAGACCTGTTCCGTTTGGGCCTGACGCTCTTCGGGAAGAGGATGTTTTTCGCAGGAACAAATGGCGATCACGGCAGCGGCGCTAAGAATGCACACGGACTTCCCAACCGAAACTCGCATAATGCGCGGCACAGTAACCGTCCTCTAGCCTCGCGTGCAAGATGAAAGCGCAGTATTTCTCGCCTCGTCGTATTCGTTGAAATCGCGCAAGGGACAACAGTCTCTACAAATGATTGAAAGAAGCGCCCACAGGATTACTATCACACGCGGTGGCTCGCACGGACAGACACAGCGCTTGGAACGAGGTCTTCGCTCTCGTTCTCCTTTTCGTCGGCACGTTGCTCTTTTTTGCGCTGATCTCCTACACGCCCAAAGATGTGCCTTCCTGGGTCTGGTTTAGCAACATTTCACCGTCGAATCATCCGGCACAAAATTTCATCGGGCCCGTGGGCGCTATTATCGCGGGGATTTGCTATCAATTGATCGGTGCGGCAGGCTACCTTTTAGCTGCGATTCTGCTCGGATTCGGAGCGGCCAAACTATTTCACCCGAGCCTGCGGGTGACGCGGCGATTGGCGTGGATCGTACTTTTTATCTGGTCGGGCGCTTGTTTACTGCAGCTGCAACCGTACCATCTGCGCGGCTGGCATGCCGCCTTCAATATCCAGGGGCCGGGTGGCTGGATCGGATACGCCTTCGCCGATGAGCATCACGGGTTACTCCGCAGTGCTCTTGGCCCGTTCGGTTCGCTTATCCTCTTGATTGGAGTTTATGCAACCACCCTGATTCTGGTGACGGGACTGCGTCCGATCTACCTTGTTCGCGAGACGGTTGCGGCTACGAGACGTTGGGGAACAGCACTGCAGGAATGGCGATTGCGCCGGCAACTCCGAAAAGCCGATCTCAAAGAGCAACTGGAAATCAGCGAGAGGCACCTCGCCAAGCAGAGGCGGATATACGAAAAGGAGTTGAAAAAGAAAGGCATCGTTGTGCCTCAGCCGGCGGGGCCGGTTATTGTGCCCAACGAACTCGCAGATCGGCCAAAGCCGAAAGTAGTCGATACAACTGCGTTGCCGAGCGAGCAGGAATCTTCTCGCCGAAAACCTTCTCTTGCCGAGTTGCGCGCCAGCAGCGAGAAAACCAGGCCGGCGCCGGACCTGACGAGTCGAGCATGGAAATCGGAAAATTATGTGCTGCCCGGAGTGGACTTACTGGACCAACATAATTTGGAAGGGCGCGCTGCGGCGGATCCCTCGGAACTGGAGCACGTCCAGCAAATCCTGATCGATACGCTGGCACAGTTCGGAATTGCGGTGGCGCCGGGCGACATCACAAAAGGCCCCACCATTACGCGCTACGAAGTGTATCCTGCGAAAGGCGTTCGCGTAGACAAGATCGTGAGCCTGGAGCGAGATCTTGCCCGAGCGACGCGCGCTGAGCGAATCAATATTCTCGCGCCCATTCCCGGAAAAGACACGGTGGGCATCGAGCTCGCAAACACGCGCAAGGTAACGGTGACGTTGCGCGAGCTATTGCAATCAGCCGACTGGGAGGAAGCGAAAACACACGCGAAAATTCCACTCGCGCTCGGCAAAGATGTTTACGGTAAAGCGATCATTACCGATCTGGCACAAATGCCGCATCTGCTGGTTGCGGGAACGACCGGGAGTGGCAAGAGCGTTTGCATCAACGCGCTGATCGCCAGCATGCTCTTCCGGTTTACGCCAGAGGAGCTGCGGTTCATCATGATCGATCCGAAAGTAGTTGAGATGCAGTTTTATAATTCTCTGCCGCATCTCGCCTTTCCTATCGTGACCGATCCAAAGAAGGTGTTGCTCGCTTTGCGCTGGCTGATTGATGAGATGGAACGCCGGTATAAAGTTTTCGCACGGGTCGGCGTGCGTAATATCGTCGGTTTCAACGCGCGACCGGTGAAGAAGAAAGATGTTGATCTTGCGGAGGATGCTGTAGCCGCGGGCGCTGAGCGCCATCCGACGACAACGCCCATCACAGTTCCGCGCGAGGACGAGATCCCGCCCAAATTGCCATACATCGTGGTCATCATCGACGAGCTGGCTGATTTGATGCAGACCGCCCCCGCCGACGTTGAGAGCGCGATCGCGCGCATCACACAAATGGCTCGTGCGGCCGGCATTCACCTTATTGTTGCCACGCAAACGCCGCGCGCGGATGTCGTCACAGGGGTAATCAAAGCGAATATTCCCAGCCGCATTGCGTTCCAAGTCGCCTCCAAGATCGATAGCCGGGTGATTCTCGACGAAAACGGCGCCGATCGTTTGCTCGGACAGGGCGACATGCTCTATCTGCCGCCCAGCGCTTCGCGTCTCATTCGTGCCCAGGGCGTGCTTGTAACCGACGATGAAATTCATCGCCTGGTTGAATTTGTTTCTGAGCAAAGCCCGCCCGCTTTCGATGCGGCGATGCATGAGAAGCTTCAATCCGCCGCGACGCCGGAAGAAGAAGTGACCGAGGAAGATGAAGAACTGGTCGAAAAATGTCTCGAAATCATTCGGCAGGAAAAACGCGCCTCTACGTCTTTGCTTCAGCGCCGGTTGCGACTTGGGTACACGCGCGCCGCGCGCATCGTTGATATTCTCGAGCAGCGCGGTATTTTGGGTCCCGGCGAAGGCGCCAAGCCACGCGAGATTCTGGTCGATCTCGATGCCGCCGTTTAGCCGGCGTTGATGCAATGACGATCGAAGGGCTGGGAAAAAAATTTCAGGAGGCGAGGCGGGCAAGGGACCTTACCCTCGACGAAGCAGCGCGGATGACGAAGATTCGTCCGGCTCGGCTGGCGGAGATTGAGGCGGATGATTTTTCTCAATTTCCCAGTCTGGCGTACGCGAAGGGTTTCCTACTCATTTACGGCAAATTTTTGGATGTCGATGTTACGCCCTATCTCGACGCCTTTGAGGATTCCGAGCGCGTTACGGTCGATGGCTATTCATACCTGCAGGACAATCCTCCTCCTAAACCAGTCAGTGCTCCGGTCGTTAGGCGCCGCACCGCTGGTAGTCGCGACCGCATCTCGCCGATGCCGCTCATCTTTGGCGTCCTCGTGTTAGTAATCGGCTTTTCGATAATGAAATTAATTCTCACTTTGCAGCGGCTCGGGCCCGGTCAAGCAGAGCCTACCGCCCAAATTTCTCCGGCCGCCGCGTCCAGCCCGATCTCTACAAGTCCGCCACCAGCCACCGCTGAAACGCCGCCGGCAAGCAATGTTGCGTCCGCTCCTGCGACTGCACCGTCGGTTTCGCCCGAGTCGACATCCCCGCCAAAGGCGACAGCCGTTAAGGGGGCTCATCCTGTGCCAAGTGAGCCCGAAGTGCGTCGAGCCAAGCCTGCGCTTCCGGAGGATCTCGCGAAGGCGCAAGAGGAAACCAGTTCTTCGCCGGTGGAATCAAGTGCGTCGAATCGCATCGTGATTCGTCCGCTTAAACGGACATACCTTAAGGTCACAGTAGACGATCAAAGCGAAAGTCCCGCTTTCGAACGCTGGGTTTCGCCAGCCGACGGGACAGTAGAATTTCGCGGCAAACATGTCTCGGTTCGCGTTCTCGAGCGCGACGCCGTTCAAATCATGAAAAATGGTAAGCCGCTCGAAGAGGATGACGAAGACGTAACGGTCGATTAAATAAAGTAAAGGAAACGCGCAACATCCAACGCCAAACATCGAGGGTTTAGCGGCTGCATTCGATGTTGGATGTTTTTCTACCTCGAAAAAATGAAGATAAGCAGAAAGGCGATGGGTTTTGCCGGTAAACCGAAGGTTGGCATGATCAGCCTCGGCTGTGCCAAAAACCTTGTCGATGCCGAGATCATGCTCGGAAGTGTTCTGCAGCGCGGAATGAAAATTACAGCGCGCGCAGAGGATGCCGATGTCCTGGTAGTTAATACGTGTGCCTTCATAGATTCAGCCAAGGAAGAATCGATTAACGCGATTCTGCAGGCACATCAGCAGCGCGGTTTAAACAGGCGGCCAAACCAAAAGCTGATCGTAAGCGGCTGTATGTCGCAAAGGTTCGCCAAAGAGCTGAGCCAGGAGATGCCTGAGGTAGATGCGTTTGTTGGGCTCGACCAGGTGAGTCAACTCGGGGAGATCGTTGAGAAAATCGTAACGCATCAGTCACATGCGTCAGTTAAGTCCTATGCGACGGATGGGACAGATGCGACAAGCGACGAGGTCAATCTTGCATTCACGGACACTCGGCCCACTTACATCCCGGATTACGACACGCCGCGCTTCAGGCTTACGCCGCCGCACTCCGCTTACCTAAAAATTGCCGAAGGCTGCAATCACCCGTGCAGTTTTTGCGTGATTCCGCAAATGCGCGGAAAACATCGCAGCCGGCCTGCCCAATCGGTTCTCGCAGAAATTCGGGGACTGGTCAGTGAAGGTGTGCGTGAGATCAATTTGATCAGCCAGGACACAACCTATTACGGAATGGATTTGTGGCCGAAGAAAGCGGGGCCGCGTCAGCCGGTCGATTCGACACGAGGACCGACTCTTGCCGGGTTACTTCGCGAGATTCAAAAGATCGATGGCGAATTTTGGGTGCGTCTGCTTTATACGCACCCGGCACATTGGAGTGATGAATTGATTGAGACCATCGCGCAATGCGACAAGGTCGCGCGCTACGTCGATATTCCGTTGCAGCACATCGACGACTTGATGCTGGAGCGCATGCGGCGTGAGACGTCGCGCGCGCACATAGAGAATTTGGTAGACAAATTGCGCTCGGGAATTCCTGGAGTTGCCTTGCGCACGACTTTCATCGTCGGATTTCCTGGGGAAACGGAAAAGGAATTTGAAACGCTGCTCAATTTCATTCGGAACACTCGATTTGAACGTCTCGGCATCTTCAAATATTCACAGGAGGAGGGTTCGCGCGCAGCGAAAATGCCGAACCAAATCCACCTGAAGGTCAAAAATGCGCGCTACCGGATGGCGATGTCGATGCAGCAACGGATCGCGTATGAAATTGCTCGCGCAAAAATTGGAAGCGAACTCAGATTGCTGGTCGATCAGCCGCACATCGCCCGGAGCGAAGGCGATGCCCCGGATGTGGATGCGCTCGTTGTCTTGTCCAAATCGGCGGCCGTCGGTGAATTCGTTTGGCGCAGGATCACTGGAAGCCGCGGGTACGATGTTCTGGCCTGAGATCTGGAGGTAAAAAAGCCGAGTTTTTGGACTGAGAATCACTTAGGAGGTGACAGCAGCCTGTTTGTTGAGCAAATTTAGTGGCAATCATTCCGTTCGATGGCCGACTCAAACGAACCAAAAGACGAGACCGTTCGCATTGAACTGCCGCCTCAGTCTGTACCGAAGCCTCCCGGCTCAGATACAAAATCGCGCGAGACCGTGCGAATCCAACTGGGCCCTCGCCAATCGCCAGACAAGCTGCCTCTTCAACCTCCAGCAGAGCCGTCGCCCGATTCAAAATCTACCGCTCAAGTTCTGACCTCCCCCGAAGTCTTCTCATCACCGTCAGCGTCCCCGGCATTTTCGGCAGATCCATTGCCTGTCGCCCAAGCTCCCGTGCCAGGTGGGTTTTCGTCGAGCCCGAAAAAAGAGACAGCGCGCATCCCGCGCATGCCGGATCCGCCCTCCAAGCCTCTTCCCACGGTTCAGATGAAAAAAACTCAGCCGCTCATCGCCATGCCGCACGCTGCCCCCCAGCGCGCTTCGATTGCCATGGCGCCAGCAGAGAAAAGTGTAATGCCCCTGTGCTGGGTGCTGCTCGGCGTTTCTGCCATGATCGCTACCATTAATCTCGACGAATCCAACTTTGACCGCGAAGTAACCCACAGCGACAAGCCCGTGATTGTCGATTTTTGGGCGGAATGGTGCGGCCCCTGCAAAATGATCGCACCGCTGCTCGATGAGGTTGCGCGTGAAAAAGCGGGTGCGGTCAAGGTTGGAAAAGTGAACGTAGACGAAAATCAGAGCCTTTCGTTCAAGTACAACATTCGTGCCATCCCAGCGTTGCTCTTCTTTAAGAACGGCCAGCTGCGCGACCAGGTCACCGGCGTCATGAGCAAAAGAGATCTACTCAGCCGGATCGACGCGCTGGCCTGACGAAGCGCGTAGCTAGCGCCGGTTGGAAGCGGGCTGGAGCCCATCGAGCATTTTTGCAAAACGCGGATCGCGGCGGACCGCATCCCATGCCGGATCAAGCTTCAGCTGACCGTAGTCCGGACCGCCCGGCGTTTTGGCAAGAAACATTAACCGTTCCATTGCCGAATCAACATCGCCTACCCACGCGTAAATCATCGCCACACTCGAGAGGACAGTCGCACCATCGATGGCATCACTCGAGATCGGTCGCAACTCGACCGCGCGCAGGCCTTCCGCGATTGCCTCTTGTTTGCGCTGAAGTCCGGCGTCGATGAGACCAAGCTGTGCGACCAAAATTCCATCGTCAGGATGGCCGCGGAGCTTGGTCTCTGTTTTTTCGCGCGCCGCAGTGAACGCTCCCCGCGCCTTTTGCGCGTTGCCTTGAGCGCGCGCAATCAACGCCTCAAACCATCTGCGCGGCAATAACGATCCTGTGCCCCCGACAATCTCTTCCAGATTTGATGCCGCCAGAATTTTTTCGGCTGCGGGCAGGTCGCGCCCGTACAAGGCAAGGCTCATGCGTGTGAAAGTGACCGCTCCATCAGGATCGTAGCCGGCGGGCAAAGAATCCAATCCAGAGCGCGCCGCTTTTATATTTCCTTTTGGCAGCTCGATCGACGCGCGCATCATTTGAAAATAGGTGGCGTTGGCGGGATTGGCAGCGGCCGCACGGTCGAATACAGCTTGTTCCTCGTCATATCGACGCAGCAGATCGTAGAGAATGGCGAGGTCG
>QHOW01000281.1 GCA_003219435.1 Verrucomicrobiota bacterium
GCAGACGAAAGCTTCGGAAATTCGCGGAGCTCCTGCGTCAGGTCAAGAATTTGTTTCTGTAAATTGACGATTTCACCCGTGCTGAGCTGCGTGAGCCTGATTCGGTTCTTGGCCACGTCGAGCTTGCGGCGCAACACCCTTTCACGCATGCCGAGCCACCATTTTTCCACCATCGTTTGGGGATTCGGCGGCACTTTTTGCAGCAGCCAGGACGAAACCAATCCCTCCTCTTTCGCAGAAAGCGTGGCCATGAAAGCGTTGAGTGAGGCCGCATCGCTCGGACTCAAGTCGCTTTCGAGAATGCGGACGAGGATTTCTGCGTCTGGCACTTGCGCGAGAATCTCTCGCCAATTTTGCGCGCGGAGAAAATCTCGGGCTGCTTCATCTCGCAGTGCCAGGAGGCAGAGCATCGCCACATCATGCCGGAGCGGAGGCCCGCAGCTGACGGGACGGGATTCATCCGCACGAATCCCGCTACTGCGGGACTGTTTTGGAAAGAGAGCCTGAAAATCCTGAATGGGAACGCCGAGTCGCGCGCTCACTTTGCTTGCCACTTCTCCGCGCATGAGCGGATCGTGCACGCGCGACACGGTTTCGGCCAGGCTTCGGGCCAACCGCATCTTTGCCCCTAGCGAGGCAAGATCGACCTCGGCCACCTCATGTTCGATCCAGTAATCAAAAAAATCGCGCGCAGTAGCGATGCGCTTCTCAAATTCTTCTTTTCCTTCCCGGCGAACCAGGGAATCGGGATCGTCGCCTGGAGGGATCTCCGCTACCCGCACGATCAGGTTGTTTTGAAGGAGCGCGTCGAGAGAGCGTTCGGCCGCTTTTGTCCCGGCCGCATCCGAATCGAAGCAAAGAACCACTTCATCCACCAGCCGCTTTAACATCCGCGCCTGAGTCTCCGTGAACGCCGTCCCTTGGGGCGCGACGACGTTGGTGATTCCCGCCTCAAACAAACTGATCAAATCAAGTTGACCTTCGCACACGATCGCGCAGTTCAGCTCGATTAGAGCGCGCTTGGTCTTGTCGAGACCAAAAAGAACGCTGCCTTTTCGAAAAAGCGGCGTTTCCGGTGAATTCAAATATTTCGCGGCTCCTTCCTTCTCTTTGAGAACACGGCCGCTAAACGCGATAATCTCGCCAACATCGTTGCAGATCGGAAACATTATTCGGTCACGAAAGCGATCGTATGATCGCTGGCCCGGCGTCCCACCGCCATCCTCTTTGGTTTTGACCAGACCGCTGGCGATAAGGGTTTGCATCTCATAGCCGCGTCCGCGTGCCCAACTGCCAAACGCATCCCATTCATCGGGTGCGTAACCGAGCCGCCATCGTTTCGCGATTTCTGCCGTGATTCCACGTTCCTTCAAATATTTGCGTGCAGGCTCGGCAAACTCCTTCTTAATCAAATTCTCATGAAACCATCCGGCAGCCTCCGCGTGGAGTTGCAGTAAAGTACGTCGGGCTTGATGTTGTCGATCTTCGGCCTCGCTCGGGCCTCCCTCTTCAATCACCGGGATCCCAACGCGCGCCGCCAGCTTGCGCACGGCGGAAGGAAAATCGACGTGCTCATAATCCATCACAAAGCGGAAAACGCTTCCGCCCGCCCCACATCCAAAGCAGTGGAAGGTTTGTCGCTGCGGACTCACATGGAACGATGGCGTTTTCTCCTGATGAAATGGGCAAAGCGCCTTGAAATTCGCCCCCGCGCGTTTGAGCGGAAAGTACGAGCCGATTACTTCGACGATGTCGTTTGCGGCTGCGATCTGCTCGATGGTTCCCGAAGGGATTGTTCCCATGCGTAATTGATTATTTTTGGCTCGTTTGCCTTTGGGAGCGATGCCAAACTTACGCAGTGCCGCTCGATTTCCAAACCCACAATCTATGGAGTGTTGGAGTATTGGAGTGCTGGAGTAATGAAATGAATCCGCGTTCTTATTACTCCAATACTCCGGCACTCCATTACTCCGTTCCTCTACTCGGTTACTTCGTCTCCGGGAAAAAGATGTGCGTAAAGGCAATCACGATTGTCGCAGCGCTGTTTCTCGTCGCGCCCGCAACCGCTCAAGCGCGCGACGTCATTCACAAAGGCGACGTCGTTGTAGTGCCATTACGCGGCGAAGTTGCATCTTCCCTCCTGGCATTTTTGAGGCGCGCAGTGAAAGCAGCCGAGGGCAACGAAGCCTCAGCGATCATTTTTGAAATGAACACATACGGCGGACGACTCGATTCGGCGGCCGATATCGTTAATGCGCTTAATCAAACAAACATCCCTACCTACACATTCATCAACACAAATGCCGGCTCGGCTGGTGCGATTATCGCCATCGCGACGCAACACATTTTTATGGCGCCCGTGAGCGCGATTGGTGCCGCTGCTCCGATCCTTCCCACGGGCGAAGACCTC
>QHOW01000277.1 GCA_003219435.1 Verrucomicrobiota bacterium
TTCACTCGTTCTCTGGCCAGTCGCGCAGCGTCCCGGCAGAACGCTCGCGCTCGGCTTCCTGAAAGAGAAAATCGAGCTTCCCGCTCGCGGCATCCTCTTCCATTTGCCTATCCCATTCCGCGCCGTCCTGCTTTGAAATGAAGGCTGCGAGTTCCGCCAGTTCTTTCGGCGACAACTCGCGTACGGCGCTCTTTATTTCGGCAAGACTCATAGGTCGAATATCAAATATGAAGTTCGCCTCCGCAAGCTACCGGGACCAGCAGGTCTACCCTCCGCTTTGCGTTCAGGCGTCAGTTCAACGCGTAATATCCGCTTCGATGTCGCCACTGAAAGTTGTCATTTTGCCGGCTTTTCGGTGAGGTCCGATATGCTGTTTCGCGCGGCGAACGAAACGGTCAAGGTCAGCTTCGGTTACTCCGTACTCCTGGAGCGCGTAGTCATCGGAGTGAACCGTCACGGGACGGAGAGCAATGACTTGATCGCCGTGGAGAATTCGGATGTCCTCGCCCTTCGCTGCTCGCTTCAGAAGCGCGGAGAGATTGCTACGGGCTTGGGTCGGGGAAAGCGTGGTCATGCGTCGATTTTACGACGATATGGCAAGCAACTCAAAGTGGCGCGATATCCTACGCGCCGGTGAGCGCTGCGATGATTTGAAGAAAACCGGAAGCCTGTTTCGGCAAGTTGCCGAAACCAACAGGCTGGCAGCCTGCGCTCCCCAGAGTTACCGTGGGCGAGATGGAAACCGCAGATTGGGCGTCGCTGAGCGACCAGGAACTTCTCGAGCGCCGCATCTCCACGCTCGGTTTGCGGCTCGAGGGCACGACACTGGAACCGCTGATCCGGCAGCTTTACGACGAGCTGTCGGCCAAGGGACTCACGTTTCATCCGCCCTGTCACATCGGCGATGAATGGTTCGTGCCAATCGGTGTCCCGGCCATCTTCATTCCGTTTTTTCTAGTGCAGGATCGGCTCCGGGCGCTGGAGCGCACAATGATGCTCGAAGTCGAAGGCGAGACGCCGGAGTGGTTCATGAAATTGATCCGGCACGAGGCGGCGCACGCTTACAGCTATGGCTTTCAGCTTCAACGAAAGAAAAAATGGCAGCAGACTTTTGGACAAACGTCAGACGAGGAGACGCCGAGCCTTTATCGGCCGCGCCCGTTCAGCCGTAGTTACGTGGTGCATCTCGACGATTGGTACGCGCAGGCGCATCCGGACGAAGATTTCGCGGAGACGTTCGCGATCTGGCTCACGCCCGGGCTCGACTGGCGCGAGCGTTACGCCGGCTGGAAGGCATTGCAAAAACTCGAATATGTCGATGAATTGATGCGGTCGCTGGCGGGCCAGCCGCAGGTGCACGCGCCAAAATATCGCGCAACTGATTACAACTGCCTGAACGTCAAGCTCAAGACCTATTACGCGCGGAAACGGAAGTTCTACGAAGATTTGTATCCGGACTTCTACGATGTCGATCTGAAGCAGCTTTTCGCTGCGCCGGCCGGGCCGGGGCGCATCAAAGCGAGCTCTTATCTGCGCCAACGGCGCCGGCGGCTGATGAACTCGGTGTGTCAGTGGACGAACGAAAGAAAATATCGCGTCAACAAATTACTGACACGATTGATCGAGCGTTGCGATCAGCTCGGGTTGCACGTGCACAACGACGACCCGCAAATAAATTTTCGCGTCTCCGCTTTTATCACAACGCTGGTCATGAATTATCTGTTCACAGGCAAGTTCAAGCGCACCAAATAGTGTGAAAAAGAAACTCAAAGTTCTCGTCCTTTTCGACGGCACAAGTCCGACCACCGTCGATCAAGACTTCAGCAGGGAGTTGAAAACGAAGGACTGGAAAACCGAGGCGGACGTCATGGCTGCGCTCGGCGCGCTCGGCCACACCGCGGAGCACCTCGCGATCTTTGACGATGTCGATCTTCTCCGGCAAAAACTGGAGACGTTCGCGCCCGATGTGCTTTTCAACCTTGTCGAACAGTTCAGGAACAACCCCGGATTCGACCAGAACATTGTTTCGTTTTTCGAAATGCAAGGCCTGCCCTTTACCGGTTGCGGCTCGACCGGTCTTACGCTCTGCAAGCACAAGGGCATTTCGAAAAAGGTTCTGCATTATCACGGTATCCACGTGCCGAACTTCGTCGTTGTCCCGCGCGGCCAGCGCAT
>QHOW01000278.1 GCA_003219435.1 Verrucomicrobiota bacterium
CGATGTTATGCGGTAGCTCGGGGCGCGGCTGACAATCGCGCCGGCGTCAGCAAGTTCCTGAAAGTCACGACACCACGTTGAGCCGCAATCATGAACAATGACTATTGGTGAACGACTCAGGCGGCTCACACAGGAGAAATGGAACAGTTTGGCCTGCCATGCCAGGTAGGGACTGTTCTCTGCGGATACAACGATTCGATAACGAGGCGCCATGTCTGCCATCAGTTGAATTCCATCACCGTCGAATATTGAGACAGCATTGCGCGCAACAGTGTAAGAGTTGGGGGTCTGTCTGGTGATGTACCGCGCATCGGAGGAACTTCGCCTGCGGCACGGATTTCAATTGCGCGCGTACACGGCAAGGCAATGTCGACGGCGGCTCGCTTCGGTTTCATTGCTAGACGTGGACGACACCTACGATTTCCGATACGATATTGGGCATCCGTTCGCCCTAAATTATGAAATGGCGTACGGTGTGTTCGTGTTAAGGCGGTATCTGCCATCATAGTCACTGTTGGAGGAACTGAGTCTTTTTGCTTCCCCCTTTGCATCCGCCAATCGCCCACTACAAGCTCAAAAAAGTTTGCAAGACTGAAATGTTGCGAAAACTGAAACAGCGCTTCGGCGGCAAAACTATCCGCGACGTTCGCTTTCGCGTGGGCTGAAAGCGCAGCCGCGGCATAGCGGTTTTGCTTTACAACGATCCCTTCTTTCTGCTAAAGCCGCGACAGGGAAATGCCTTGCGAGAAACGAAGACGGGACATGAATCATAATATCTATGTCGCAAAAAAGCCTCTAAGTAGAATCCTCGTTTCAGAGAATACTCTCAGTTTAAAGGAATGTACATTCCTAATTGAACTTTACGACCGCTATGCCGAGTTATCAACTCAGAGAGATTATAGTGGTCGGCCCCTTCTCCATTATTACACCCTTCGGGACGTAGACACCGAGTCAGCTACCTGGGTGTATGGTATCAGCCTGCGATGCAAAGAAAAGATCGAGGTTGAGCTTTGTACTCCGGAATTAATTGTCGAATCGGTGTTCCTCGCGTGTTTATGGCCTGGGGATTCGCATATTCCCCACGCAGACAATGAGCGAAAAGAAGACGGGCGGTGGGTCCCGAATCACACGCCCCAACGGGATTACACGGCGCTTGTTTATCTGAATGACAACTTCACAGGAGGTGAATTGGTTTTTCCGGATCGTGATGTGGTTATCATTCCGAAGCCCGGTTTATTTGTTGGGTTTCCTAGCAATCACAGATTTGTGCACGCAGTCCCAAACGTTCTTTCTGGAAAACGATATTCTCTGCCAGTGTGGTTTACAATGAATTCAGAAAAAGCTATGCAGGTTTGAACTCTTCAATTTGTTCAGAAAGAGGGTGCGACCACTTGCAGTCTGAATGTTGAGGTATCGGTGTGGCGGCGTCCAAAGGGCGTACTATGAAATTTCTTCCTCTTCTGTTTTTAATCGCGATAGCCGACTGTTCCGTTGCACAGACGCCGCAGGTTCAGGCGGTTGCCTACAGCCGCAGTACCATTCCGGGTATTCCGACGGGCCCTGGCGGACCGGCTATCAATTCTCTTCCGGTCAGGTATTACATCTATGTCACCGTGAAGAAAGGAACACCTGTCTCTGTCAGCAGCGTATGCCTCAAGGGGCAATCGTACGCGGCGAGCCTGAAGAAAGTGACCTCGCCGGTGGTCGTTCCGCACGATCCCAATGTACCTACCGAGGCGAAGGACATGCTGGTCCCAAAGAGCCAGGACGAGGTTTATCAGGTGAACGTGCAGGAACAAACAGGTCCGGCTTGTAAGGATCGGGCTCAGCGACTGGCGCGAGATAACGAGGTGGTGGTCACTCTCAAGTTCAGCGGGAGAACGCTGTATGCGCCCGCCAAGACAATCGTGGCGCTAGCTGCTGCCGCGGCGCCGTAAGCTACCTCAGCGGAGCTTCCCAGCATCCTCTGCCGTAAGTAGCCGCACGGATCACCTTGGTGCCGTAGAGAATCTCCAATCTATCCACGATCACATTCGGTAATCCCGACTTATAGGGTACCCAATCGGCCAGGCCATCGTTGCGATAATAGACACCCGCATCCGTGCCGATGTAGACCGGATTGTCCGCCTTTTTCTCATAAACGATGGCGTTTACCGGCATGTTGGGCAGGGTACCGCTGATATTTTCCCAGGTTTCGCCTCCGTTCTGGGATTTGTACACCTTATCCGTGGCGTTGTATCCGCTGAACGTCACCCACACCAGCTTGGGATCGGTGTCGCTCACAGTCACGTCGGTCAGATAGTTCGAGACCACCGGCAGACCGGCCGTGATGTCGTGCCACGGCATGCCTCCGGTGATGGTGCGATAGAGTTTGTTTCCGCTCCCCGCATAGATGTAATTGGGATCGCTCGGCGCAACCTTGAGCGATACGAATGTGGTAATACCAGCCAGTGTCCCGCTGATATCGGTCCAATCGATGCCCTGATCAGTGCTCTTGTACACTTTGCAGGTGGCAGCGTAGATGGTAGTGGCCTTAGTCGGGTCCTGTTGCAATGGCGTGACCCAGTTTCCGTTGCAAGGCGTATCGATGCAACCGAAGGTGGTGCCGCCATTGGTGCTGCGGTACAGCTCGCCGTATTGGATAGACATACTGGTCCAGGTCCCGGTATCGTACTTCACGTGACCGTTGTCCTGCGCACCCAGCTCCATGATCTTGGTCGTCTTGCTGCTTCCCACCCCATAGAACTGGGTGATGGCCAGCCCCTTATTCAGGCTGGTCCAAGTCGAGCCGGAATTGGTGCTTTTGAACAGGCCGCCGTCATTGCCGGCCAGGATGGTGCTGCCGGAACTCGGTAAGAAGCGCAGGACATGGTTGTCCGTATGGCCCGCCGTGGGTACGCTGGCCCAAGTAGCGCCGCCGTCGGTGGTCTTCATGATGTTGAAACCGGCCACCCAGACGACTTTATCGCTGACGGGAGAGACCGCCAGTACGTTGTCATAATAGCCATACAGGGAAACCCCCGGCGCCCTGGTGTTGGCCCAGCTCGCTCCGGCATCGGTGCTCTTCTGGACAGCGCCGTCGGTGCACAGGGTGTAGAGCGTCTTGGGATTGCTGTGAGCGATTTCGATGCTGTAGCGGGAGCCGAAACAACAAGTGGCGGTGGTTGCGTCAAACGTTTCCCCGGCATTGGTGCTCTTCATGACATGGCTGGTAGTGACGTAGGCAATTTTGCCATCGTTGTGCTGGAATTCCGCATCATAGGCGCTGGCGGTGACGACCTGGTTCCAGGTGAGGCCCGCGTTATCAGTGCGATAAACGCCGTCACTAGTCGCGGCCAGCAGGATTTTGCTGTCGGTCGGATGAATTACTAGCCGGCGGATAGTCCGGTTCTGATCAATCCTCCAAGGCAGGCCGGTGTCGGACCACGTGGTTCCTCCGTTGGTACTTTTCCTTACGCCAACACTGTATGTGCCGCCCCAGAACGGCGTTCCGTAACCGTATGGGTCGCTGGTAGCGACATAAAGTGTTTTCGAGTCGTTAGGGTCAACGGCTACATCTCCAACGCTCAGCGTAGGCTGCGAATCGAACAGCGGCGACCACGCGGTCCCGCCCGTGGCGCTCCTCCATACACCCCCGTCAGGCGTACCGATGTAGATAATTTTGGAGTTCTTGGGGTCGAAGTTGATGGAATTCACGCGTCCCATGTTGGTGCCGCCGATGGCATCCGACGGCCCCAGAAATTTCCATACGACCGGCGGCCCTGCCGGCATCATGGGGCCAGCAGCGGGTCCAGCGTTCTTCAGCAGCTGCTTGTCTTCCTCCGAAATCCTCTCCCGAATCTCAGTTATGGCAGCCTGGTTCAGTCGGCCGCTGGGATAGGTCCGCGGCTCCATTAGCCATTCCCAACGCTTGAACAGCTTCTGCTCCTCAATGGCGATCTTGGCTTGGATTGCTTCCGCCTTTTCGAAGCGCTGCTTGGGCGCAACGTTCTCCTGTTCTATGCCTACCGGATGTTGCTGGGAGTACTCCTGGAACGCCTTCTGGAAATCTTTAAACGTCAATTCCTGAGGGGATTTTTTAGGCAGGTTAGCGGCCCATTGTTGCGCCCGGGCATTCACCGGCGCGACCGTAAGAAAACAGAGTACGGCAATAAACGAATAAGGCGACAGAACTGTCTTCACATCTCCAAAGTTCCTTACCATCCGCTCGCGGTACGCTCAAGTAAATACGTCGAGCTTAGCTGCTGCTTCTTATTTACGACATTGCACAACCGTTCGCGCCGAATAATGAAATGACTTGCAGCGTTCGCGGCATAGTGGAGCACAGCGAGATTTGGACTCGTATGTCTGTTGACTAGAGCGGGCGAATTCATAGTGCAGCGTGACGATCCGGTGGCGCAATTGTGCGTGTACCGTGCAGAAGCCGGGCTTCATGAAATAAAGAGAGCAGAGAGGTTTCCGGTGGAAACGAGCCGACGCACATGTCATTCTGGGATAAGAAGAAGGAACGATAATGGAACTTAGCGAGTGGATAAATTCGAATTACCTGACGCCTGAAGGCATCGCTGATGTTCGTGAATCAGTAAAAGCCAAGCCGACGATGAAATACTGCGTGCTTGATAATTTCTTTCTCCCTGAACGTCTAGACGCCATAATAGCTCACCATGCAACGTTGAAATTTAATGAGGCCGCTGACAGGACCGGGCATGATATCGAGATTTTGCCATATGACGGAGCCGTCAAGTGGGCGGATGGTAATGACGTCGGTGCTGAGTTTTATTTCGCTGAAGAAGTCAAAGACTACTTCTGTTATTTATTGAATCGTCTAAAACCGCCCACGACCAGTGTTGAGGTGAAACTCAGGTGGCACAAACCTCATGCTACTGGCTTCTGGATTCATAGCGATTCAGTAGTGCGTTCCATTGTCGCCATCATGTACTTTAACAAGAACTGGAAAGCTTCTGACGGCGGTTTGCTGCAATTATGGCGTCCTGATGAAGCGTCTTACGACAAATCAACGATTTTTGATAACATCAGGTCGGATCAGCGTCTTGATTTCTTAAATGAAAATCAAAGACTGAAGACGAACACGCCAGGAGGCGGCTGGCCAAGCCATTGGCCCCATCAGTCTCGTGACATGATTCTCGTAGATCAAATT
>QHOW01000282.1 GCA_003219435.1 Verrucomicrobiota bacterium
GGCAAAATCGGCACTTCGCGTTGCGCGATGATGTCTCCATGATCGATCTTCTCATCCACATAGTGGACGGTGCATCCGGTCACCTTTTCTCCGGCCTCCCGCGCCTGTTGCCACGCTTCGAGTCCCGGAAATTTTGGCAGAAGCGATGGATGAATATTTATAATGCGTCGTGGAAATGCATTCAGCATCGGCGCTTTAAGAACGCGCATGAATCCGGCGAGAGCTACCAGTTCAACCCTTGCGTCGCGAAGCATTCGTACAAGATCGACCTCGGCTTGCGGCTCTAAACGCGTGCGAAACCCGCCTGGCGGCAAGTAAGCATTTGGGATCAAAAATTCGCGCGCAATATCGAGGATCGGCGCATCGAATACATCTGAGATCACCACCCGGACCTCCGCCGCCAGGCCGCTGGTGCTAATGCTTTCGAGAATTGCGCGGCAATTGCTCCCCTTTCCAGATCCAAGAATGCCAAGTGGAACGCGTCTCATCTTCCGGGTTTTCGCAGTTGTTCGAGCAAGAGAGATGTGGAGTAACCTTTTTCAAATGGGATGATGCGAATTTCTGCGCCCAGTTTTTGCAATGCCGCGCGCTCCTCCGCGTTGAGAGTTTCGGATGTGTAATCGCCTCCCTTTGCATAAATTGCCGGCTGAGCAGCTAGAATGAACTGGGTCGCGCGCATCTCTGGAAAAATAGTTACGAAATCGACACATTCCAAGGCTGCGAGCATTTCAGCGCGGTCGCCCTCGTTATTGATCGGACGCCCATTTCCCTTCAGCTCGCGGACTGAGCGGTCCCCGTTTAACCCGACAGCTAGCATGTCACCGAGGCCGCGTGCAGCCTGCAGGTAGCGCACGTGACCCACATGCAACAAATCAAAGCAGCCATTCGTGGCGACAAGTTTTTTCCCGGCCGCACGCGACTCCCTGGCGCGTTGCGCCAATTCATTGATATCGATGATTTTCGTCTGCATCACTTGCCAACCACAAAATTTAACGCGCGAGGAATGATTTGAAAAACAGCCGTCCCATTTCCGACCAGTTCGCCGTCCGCATTGAACCACATTCCAGGCCGTGACTGGACTGAGATCTTTCTTGCACGCCGGAAGGTAATGGAGTCGCTGGAGAGGTGCTTGCCCAAAAGCATCTCCGCGGCCAGCACCGCCATTTCCGCTGCCGGACGTTTCGGTATGAGCACAACGTCGAGCAATCCATCGCTGAGATTCGCCTCAGGCGCGACTGGCAGGCCGCCGCCGGCGAATTGTCCATTCGCGACGACGACATTGTAAACGTCGATCACCAACTCCTCCGCGTCGTCGAAAATCATCGTGGTGCGGTAGGCTTGCAATTCCGGCAGGGCCGCCGCGGCGGAGCGCAGGTATGCCAGCGGACCCCAGGCTGATTTCATTTCAGGGGTTAATTTCTCATCCACGACACCACTGAAGCCGCCAGCCGAAACATTCACAAAGTAACGTCTGCGTCCGCTGGTCATGCGGACAAGATCGATCGTCGCTGTTGTTTTGGCGCGCAAGATATCAATGTTGGCGTCGATGTCCCTGATGAGCCCAATCGATCGCGCAAAATCATTTGCCGTGCCGAGTGGCACCACTCCCACGCAAAGCCGGCGAGCCCGATGGGGTTTTGCGATTCCGTTGATGACTTCGTTCAACGTGCCGTCACCGCCCACCGCAATAACGTAATCGGATCCAGCGCGAATAGCTTCCTGTGCCAGAGTCTCTGCTTCCCCCGCGCGTTGAGTGACGCGCACTTCCTGTGCATCAAGCCGGTGAAGCTGTTTTAACCGAAGTCTTAAATCGACAATCGATCCTGCGACTGGATTTACGATGACGTACGGTTTCATAGTGCTGTAGAGACAGGCCGCCTGTCACGCCGAAGCCCGGCGAAGGCGGGTCGCCTGCAACAAAGTGCAACAGTCTCTGGTTTCTCGTCGGTCGCTGAGGAAAAGACCATCTGATGATTCGTGTTTGTTGGGCTGCCGTGCCGTGTGCTCGCGAAGAACTTTCGGAGTAGCCTTAGCAAAGGCGGGCTTGCCGCGCTGTAGCCGTAGCAAAAGCAGGTGTCCATTCGTCGTTGAACTTCATCCAGCAGCCCAAGATTCACTTTTGTCCTTCGCCAATTTGCGCCAAGTTGCGAATCGGAATGCCTATGCCGAGGAAAAATCCCAACCAGCGCATGCGCAAATCGAAATTCGCGGATGGTTTCCGTGTTTCGAGCGAGGCGATTGTCCGTTCGGATAATGAGCAGGAGATAGAGTTCGGCGAGGACGTCGGGCTTCCACGGGTTCATGGCGCGCCGATCCTGTTTGCGATCGCCCGCGACCCTCGCACAATCTTCACCTACTGGAGCATCGATTGGCCGGCGGTCTTTGCGAAAACAGTGCCGGTGGATCGACAAGCGCATCTCTGCGTGTACCGCGCGGACGGTGTCGAAGAAAAGAGGGTGGCCGTCGAGCCGCTGTCGGGCAATTGTTCCATCGCAATTTCGCGACCGAGCGGGTGTTATCATGTTGAGATTGGGTACTATCAACCGGCGTATGTTTGGAATTCCATCG
>QHOW01000065.1 GCA_003219435.1 Verrucomicrobiota bacterium
ATCGCGTGAAATTGCGCGGCGCTCTCGCCACCATCGTGCCGGCAGATAAAAAATTCTTGCACGGAATGCGCGAGGCGATTCTTGTGCCGTCGCGGGTCGAACCTCAGATGCAAGCAGGCAATTACACGTGATGAATCTTCAAACCGAGACGAGCCAATTCGAGCCACCGAAGACCGAGACGGCGTGGAGCCGTATCAAAAAAGCGCTTGGCCCAATTACTGTGGTCGGCGTCGTGATCGCAAAGTTTTTCGCGAAACTAAAATTTGTCCTGCTCCCGCTTCTAAAGTTCCTGCCGATCCTCCTGAAGTCTGGCGGCACCATGCTGCTCATGGTCTGGGTGTACACCCAACTCTGGGGCTGGCAATTCGCGCTCGGATTTGTCCTTCTACTGTTAGTGCACGAAACCGGTCATTTGCTTGTCGCAAAGAAATTTGGACTCAAAGTCGGCGCGCCTGTTTTCATTCCGTTTATGGGCGCTTTCATCGCGCTCAAAGACGCGCCGCGGAATGCATGGATGGAGGCATGTGTGGGCATCGGCGGCCCGATGCTGGGCACGCTTGGCGCGTTGCTGTGCAATTCGCTCGGCGAAATCTTCCATGCCCCGCTTTTTATCGCGCTCGCCTGGTTTGGCTATTTCCTGAACCTTTTCAATCTGACGCCGGTCGGAATGCTCGATGGCGGGCGGATCGTGACTGCGCTGTCGCGCTGGCTTTGGTTGCCGGGATTCGCGTTGCTACTTTGGTTCGGGTGGAAGTATCCAAACTTTATTGTCTGGCTGATTGTGCTTCTGTCGCTGCCCCGGATTTATTCGTTGTTCCGCAAACGAACCGAAGAAGAGCAACGATATTTCGAAGTCACGCCAACACAGCGTTGGACGATGTCGATATTATATTTTGGTTTGATTGCCGTGCTGATCTTCGGGATGCACGTTGCGCAGCAGGATTTGAACAAGCACGGTGTGCGCGCTCACGGCCACGGACAGGATACGCTGGTGCAGTAGATGAATTGTGATTCGTAATTCGTGATTCGAGAATCGTTGTAGCGACTCAAGATTCAACCGTTCACGATTTAACACTTCAGCGTGAGAGTGTCGAAACGAAGACTTTCTCAGGTTCGAGCTCGACTAGCGTGAAAAAAGTTGACTGCTTTTAGCAGTCAAGTTTGCGGGCGCATGCTGGAGGCCTCGAAGACGCGGTTGGGTTCGAGCCCGATTTTTTGCAGGATCGACAGGAAGCGTCTGTCCGAACGTAGCGGCGCGAACTCGGGAGCAATGCCCACCGTGTGTAACGACGACGAATGCTCCTTGTACGCGCGTTCCAATTCGCGGAGGGCATGCGCAATCGCATCGCCCGGTGTGTAGCCCCCGCGGGTCACAACGGCTGCCTTGAGGGTTTCCTGCGCTTCCTTGCGTTGGTTCATCCGCGCATAGGTAATCGCGAGACCAAATGGCACTCTGCCGCTGAGATTCTCCGCTTTTTTATACAGTGCGATCGCATCATCGAAGCGGCCCATCTCGCGATACAGCGCCGCCAGCAGCGGCTCGCCATGAACGAAAGCGGGGTCGAGCTGCAATGCGCGCTCGCCGGCTGCAATCGCTTCGTCGTAAAGGCCAAAATACCGATAGAGCTCGCAGGCAAAATTGTTCACCCAAAGCGAAGCCGGATCGATCTTCGCGGTGCGCCGCAAATACGTGAGCGCTTCTTCGCGTTCGCCGCGCGCGGCCCAAAACGCGGCCGAGAAATAATTCGAAGGGGTCGATTTCGGATCGAGCTCGACCGCGCGGCAAAATTCACGGGCCGCTCCGTCCATGTCCCAGTCGAGGATCCGTTTCGCTTCGCCGAGATAGACGTGCGCCTCGGCATCATCTTTGTCGATCTTGAGCGCGTTGGTTGCGGCCTCGCGTACTTTCGGGTAAGCGTGTAGAGGTGGCACGTACGCATCCGCCAGCCACAACCACGCCTTAGCGATGCCCGTCCATGCGCGACCAAACTGCGGATCTTTCTCCAGCGCGCGCTGAAAATAGACCAGACTTCGTCGCAACGCCTCCTCGGTACTTTTGTCCGAATAAAAGAGGCCCTGCAAATAAGCGTCGTAGGCATCGGTGCTGCGGGAGGGCGTTGGCGCGGAAATATCGAATTGTAACTTCAGCGCATCGACGATCGAGCGCGTGATCTCGTCCTGCACCGCAAAAATTCCCTGCAGCTCGCGCTCGAATGTGTCCGTCCAAATGGTGAACCCATCGCAGGCATCTATCAATTCTGCCATCACCCGGACGCGATTGCCCTCGCGCCGGACGCTGCCTTCGAGCACGTGGCACACACTTAACTTTTCCGCGATCTCGCTTAGCTCGGCCTCTTTGCCTTTGAACCAAAACGAAGACCGTCGCGCGGCCACGCGCAGGCCATCTACTTTTGCCAGCGCGGTGAGGATTTCTTCGGCGATGCCGTCGCCAAAATAATCCTGATCCGCTGCCGAGCTCAGATCGTTGAAGGGCAACACCGCGATCGATCGCGTCTGCGACGTCGATTTCAACAAGAGATCCTGCTGTGCTTGCTTGAGTTTTGCCGGCAACTCCGGGTTCCCGACTTCATCGGTATAAAGATTGACCACATATATCCCGACGCCGTGCTTTGCGCTGTACTCGCCAAGATCATGAAGGCACGGACGCCAGAATCGGGCCTGAGCCAAATCTTCCGCCACGCGCTTGGAGAGAAGGATATGGCCTGCGTCGCCGCAATCCATCACTCGTTGGGCAATGTTAATTCCAGCGCCCGCCACGTTCGTTCGGTCGTTTACGTCTTGTACTTGATTGACCGGGCCGCTGTGGATGCCCATGCGCAGCCGAATGTGCGGCGATTCCTTGAGCGCCTGGCTGATCTCAATCGCGCAGCGAACCGGCGTCTCGGGACTATTGAAAAAGACGAGCGCCATTCCATCGCCCGTGGGAATTCGGATCAACCTGCCAGCTGCTTCCGCGGCCTGCACCTGTTGCGTTTCTTTGACGATCTCACTAAGTCGTTCCTGGAGCTCCCGCTGTTCATCCAAAAGCAGCTTCGAATAACCAACCATGTCCATAAACAGGACGTGCCCAATTTCCAACTGAACATTCGTTTTAGAATCCTCAGTCATATCACTTCAGCTTGGCAAAAATAGCTTTTGAGGCATTGCTTGAACAATGCGATTAAGCCTCGCATTTCACTCATCATTGGCAATTGGAAGATTGACGTTTGACAGCGACGACGGTCCGACAGTATCGATTTAAAATGAACCAAACAACAAACGACGGCGAAAAGATGGAGAGACAAATGTGGGAGGACATCGAGGCGAAGAATTGGAAAGCAGTGGAAGGCAAAATCGCCGAAGGTTTTCAGTCTGTGCATCCGGATGGAGCCCGCGATCAGGCCGGTGAAATATCGTTGATAAAAAATCTGAATGTCGGAAAGACGGCGTTGAGCGATTTCAAATCGACCGCGAACGGCGATAACATTGTGGTCACCTATATGATTTCGGCGCAAGAAACGATCGACTTGGAACGATTGCCGACGAAACCCGCGCCGCGTCTGAGTGTCTGGAAAAAAGCGGCAAACGGCTGGCAATGGATTTGTCACGCCAACCTTACGCCAATTCCGTAGGACCGCCGTCTACCCATCTCATCAGCAATCAAGAGAATTTGGCAGGGTGCGAGCCTCCTTCGCCTTAGCAGGCTTGGCTGCGGCGAACCGTTGGACGCACCGAACCAGACAGATGCCGGGCGCCGAGTGCGCGTCGCTACAATTTGTGAGTTACAGGTTGTGCCGCTTGAGCTCGGCAAAGGATTTTTTCGGATTCACGGCAGCGGTTGTTCGATCAATTTTGAGAAGCGCGGATCGCTCCGAGTTGCGTCCCATTCCAACGATATTTCAGGTCGTTGACCGTGATGCTGTAATCGACGCTGTCCACCGCGCCGGTGTCTTGAGCAAGCGCTCGATGACTGGAATCGCCAGATCATTCTCGCCGACGCGCGCATAGATGAGCGCGAGATAACAATTCATGATTGCACTATCGAAAGCGTCTTTCGCCTCGGGCCAACCCCGGGGCGGCGCGCAAAGTTCGGACGTCACGGACAGGATGGGGCAGGATGAGGTTAGTCCTCACTATTGACACAAGAACCAATGGTGTCGATCCGCCGCAGTTTGCGATAACGACGCATCAGTTTGAAAAAGCGGATGGCGTCGCGCACCGGACGAATGTTGCTCACTTCATCCGAGTAAACAGTTGTGATCGGGATTGATTCGATATGATATCCTTTGCGGCTGGCGATGATGAGCATTTCGGTTTCGTAATCAAAACCCTGAACGCTTTCTGGGCCAAGGAGCTCGGAAATCAATTGTCTATCCAACATGCGAAACCCGCATTGCGTGTCCGGGATCGTTTGCCCGCAAAGACGGCTGATCGGCCTGCTCATGTAACGATTCACAACGCGCCGAATGAATGGCATTCCGGCGAGGTTGTTCATGCGATTACCGAGGAAAAAGCTTGGAGTCACCGCAGTGGCAGCCGCCGCGATAAACCGATCGATTTCTTCGGGAAGATGCTGGCCGTCGGCATCGAGAATGATCACACGAGCGAATTGCCGATCTAATCCGCCGGCGGACCGGCTCGCCGCGGCAAGCCAGTGCCGTAATCCAGTCTTGATCGCTTCGCCTTTCCCGCGGTTTTGGCTGTGAATGATGACTTCAGCGTCAGCCTCGCGCGCGCGCCGCGCGGTCTGATCGTTTGAGCCGTCATCCACCACGAGCACATGAGCGAGTTGCAGACGGGTTCGACGAACAACGTCGCCGACATGTTTTTCTTCGCGATACGCCGGGATGACCGCTGCGGTTGTCAAACGAATTTGTGCGAGCTGATCCCGCTCCGTTAGGGAATTCGCAACCATTGTCGGGCTTTCGTTCGGCGCGCCCGGCCCGCCTTGGCCGTGGACGGGCTCCGCCGTGGCGAGCGGTCGCGCCCTACCTTTGTCATCGGCGAACCACCGGATGAAAATCAGCCGCGTGATAAGAGCTGCGGACGAGCGGACCGGAGGCGACGTGCAGAAAACCTTTTTTACGCGCGATATCGCCGTAGTAATCGAATTGGTCCGGCGTGATGTACTCCACCACCGGCAAGTGTTTCGGGGTGGGGCGCAAATACTGGCCCATGGTTAGAACTTCGCAGCCCACCTCGCGCAAATCGTCCATCGCCTGAAAAAGCTCGGTCTCTTTTTCGCCGAGGCCGAGCATTACACCGCTCTTGGTCACAATCCGGCAGCCGCCGGACGACAGTTCCTTTGCGCGCCGCAAAACCTGCAGCGATGTCCGATATTTGGCGCGCGAGCGCACCAGCGGTGTGAGGCGTTCGACCGTTTCCATATTGTGATTGTAAATGTCCGGCCCGGCATCCAGCACGGTTTGAATGCACCAATCCTGCGCATGAAAATCGGGAACGAGCACTTCGACAATCACCGAGGGATCCATTTCCCGAATCGCAGTAATGGTGCGGGCGAAATGACTGGCGCCGCCGTCCTTTAGATCGTCGCGCGCAACCGCTGTGATCACGACGTGTTTTAATTTCATCCGGCGCACGGCTTCGGCGACCCGTTGCGGTTCGTCGTCTTCCAGCGCATAAGGTTTGGCTGTTGTCACGGCGCAAAACCCGCATGCCCGAGTGCAACGATCGCCGGCGATCATCATCGTGGCCGTGCCGTGACTCCAGCATTCCCAGCGATTCGGGCAGTGCGCGCTTTCGCAAACAGTGTGCAAACGCAAATCAGAAATGAGCGCCTTGGTTGAAAAGAAAACCGGATTCGATGGCAACCGCACCTTGATCCAGGGCGGTTTCTGGGCCCGGTGCAACGCCGGATCAATCTTCGCGCAGGACATGTCAACGAAAGCTAACGCAACGTTGAAGCGTTGAAAAGTTGAAGCGTTGAAGCGCACCGCTTCATCCTTTCAACGCTTTATCGCTTCGACGATCAAAGCTTCGTCCTGCCCGAAAGCGCTTGATAGAGCGTCAATTCGTCAGCCGATTCCAAACCACCCCCAGCGGGGATGCCGCGCGCAATCCGCGTCAAAGTGACCGGCCTGTTTTTCAAAAGATCGACGAGATAATTTGTAGTCGCTTCGCCTTCAACATCGGCGGGAAGCGCGAAAATGATCTCGGAAATCTTTTCGCGATCAAGGCGTTCGACCAATTCCTTAATCCGCAAATCTTCAGGGCCAACATGATCGAGCGGCGAAATTTTCCCTCCGAGAGAATGATAGCGGCCCCGGAACGCCCTGGTTTTCTCCAGCGGGAGAATGTCCGTGGGCTGTTCGACAACGCAGAGCAGTTCCGATGAGCGGGAGGAATCCGCACAAATGTCGCAGACCTCGTCCGTGGTAAAAAATCCGCAGAGCGCGCACGGATGAACAGCCTGACGGGTATCAGCGATGGCCCGCGAGATTTGCTCCGGGTAATCACTCTGCGCGCGCACAATCCAGAGCGCGATCCGTTCCGCCGAACGAGGTCCAATTCCCGGCATTTGCCGCAGTTGCGCGATTAAATTCCGGATCGCCGCCGGGTATTCCGTCGTTCTCAAAACAGGCGCAGATTTAAACCGGAGGCGTTTCCGTTAGCTGCAAAGCGAGCGGCTCAAGCCGGCGCAAATAAAATTCCAAGGGAGGATCTTCTTCCTCCGAACCACGCGCCTTCTGAAACTCCGTATACGCTTCCGCCCAGCGTTTCTCTCGATACAGAACCACGCCGCTCCAGAAGGAATCTCGGCGGGCGATATCTTCCGGGTTGGCTTCTGCGGCAAGCCAAAGTGGCTCGTAGATTTCAAGTCGATCTTGTGAATTAACTCCGCTCACAAAATCGATCGGCCGGGCGACGATTGTGTTGCTCGCCAGATCAAAAGTTGGCGTGTCCATTAGAATTTTGGATCCATAACGATGATTTGCAGTACAGAATCTGCGCGCCAGATCGAGCGGTTCGCCGCTGATTAAAAGGGCCGGACGTTTACCATCCTTCAATGGAGCGGCAATAATGGCGCCGGAACTGACTCCGGCATGGATATCGTACTCTGCGGAAATTTCTCCGTTGTTCTGCTGCCGCTTGCGAGAATCCCGAATCAAATCGAGGACCACGCGCAAAGCTTTCTCAGCATGCTCGGAATCGCCGCCGGGAAAGCCAAAAATCGCGACCACTCCCTCCCCGTCCGCGGCTTGTAAATAAGCTCCTGCTTGCAGGAGACGATCGGCCGTTTCGCGAATAAATTCTGCCATCGTTTTGGCGAAAGAGACAGGGCCGGAATCCTGGGCAAATCCGTGCTTATCAGCCATGTCGCAAGTCACGATGCTCACTTCGTACGCTTTAGGATGGAGATCGAACGAGATTGTCCCCTCTCTCACGCGCCGAAATTCTTTCTTCGACAAGCGGTTGGCGAAGAAGCTGTGCGCCAGCTGCGAGCGATCCCGCCGCAAAAAAGCAGTCCAACCCTCCGTCGCAATCAATGCGAGCGCCACAGCAAAAACCGATGGCAGCGGCTGGAAAAATACGCGGTAAAGCGAGCAGACCCATGAAAGGCCGAACAACTCGATTACCAAAATACCGATTAGCAAGCGGGCGCCGCCTCGTGGGATACGGCTGAGACTGAGCCATGCGACACCGAGAGCCAGCAGAGAAACAAAAACGTACTGCCATTTCTCGCTTACCACTTTCGTAGCGCTGGCGTAGTCAGACACGAGCCCACCGGCAGCAGTCTCTAGACCGAGGAGCAATCCAGTTGCATGCAACGCGCTGAGAATAGCAGCAACGGCACCTCCGATTATCAGCGTCGTGAACAATGATCGTCTCATAAACAATCAGGCTTTTTGTGCCACCGTTGCCGGGTAGTATGAGTGGACGACCAGCTCGCTCAAGAATTTGTCCGGAACATCAACCGCCGCAGCATCAATTACAAACCGCGCCTGGCCGGTGTTCTTATTAATCAGGCTCAATCCAAATTGGTAATCCTTAAACAAATGAGCGCAGAGATCGCTCATCGACATCCGCTCAGTTTGCGCGCGCTCAACCAAACGTCGTACTGCTGTCTCATCAAAAATAATCTCCAGCCCATGTTCGTTTTTGAATGTCTCGGCGAATTGATGCACACCGGCTTCGAAGGTTTGCACCTCCAGCTTCTGCCCCTCGGCCATCAACTGATCCAGCACCCTTTTCGGCTCCCGCACGAGGCCGGCTGTGACGCGCAACTGGCTCAAGCCCGACCCGGCGAGATAATATTTGTAATCGCGAAACAATTTCTCAAATACAGTCAGTAATCCGCGCGCGCCGGTTTTTTCCTGAGCGGCGGCTTCGGCCAGCAAACGCAACGCTTCATCTTCAAAACTGATCTGGATGCCGTAGGCCCGAAACGCGCGTTCGTATTGCCGAAGCAAACTTCCCTCGGAATATTTCATGATCTTGAAGAGATCACCCGCGTCGAGCTCCTCGCAGACCACGCGCACCGGCAAACGCCCAATGAATTCCGGCTCGAATCCGTACTCGATAAAATCCCGCGTCGTAACGTGCTGAAATAGCTCGTTGTCCATCACCTGCACGGGCGAAGCGCTAAACCCGATCTGACCTTGTCTGACGCGCCGGGCCACCTGCTCTTTCAACTTTTCGAACGCGCCGCTTACGACAAAAAGAATATGTCGTGTATTGATTGTGTCCCGTCTCGCTTTTCCGCGCCTCTGAAATTCGAATGCGGCCTGCAATTGCGCCTGGAGATCGTTCATGCTTCGCACCGGGACTTCCGTTTCCTCCATTAACTTGAGCAGCGTTGTCTGCACGCCCCGGCCGCTGACATCGCGGCCAATCAAATTTCCGGCCGAAGCAATCTTATCGATCTCGTCGATGTAGATGATGCCGAATTGCGCCAGATTGACATCCCCATCCGCCTTGTGGACGAGTTCGCGCACGAGGTCCTCGACATCGCCGCCGACGTAACCGGTCTCGCTGAACTTGGTCGCGTCCGCTTTCACGAACGGCACTTTGATCAGATCGGCGATGTGCTTAATGAGATAGGTTTTACCGACCCCAGTCGGGCCGACCAAAATCACATTTTGCTTGATGTACTCGGTCTCCTCGGCGCGCTTGGGATCTTTTTTCTCAAGTTGCCGCAGATACTTGGCATGATTGTAATGATCGCAAACCGCGATCGCGAGCACCTTCTTCGCTTCTTCCTGTTTAATGACGAACCGGTCGAGGTGCGCTTTGATGTCGCGGGGCAGGAGATTGAATTCAAATTCGGGGTGCTCAGTCTTCTCCGGCGTTTCATCCTCCACTGCGGCTGTCGGCGCCGGCTCGGCAAACGTCGCCACCGAGACCCGATCGCCGAAGTTCTGTTTCATAAACTCCGTGATCTTGGTCTTCAGCTCTTCCGGTGAAGGAAACGGTGGTGGCGGATTTTGCTCCATGTTTGAGAAAACATCGTGCCAAAGATGCACCGTGGCAACGATTCGTCTAAAATCTGACTCTCAGGCGCAAGATTCGTTCATCTTGGATCTGTGTCGTATTCCTACTTTTATTCTTACTCTTACTCCGCTTCTGAAGAACATGAATATGAGTAGGAATCATCTCATAAATGGTAGGGACGGACCGCTGGGCCGTCACGTCTCCTTCGGCGCGCCCGGCGGTCGCGCCCTACCAAATCGCCTCAGTTCATTTATCAGATGGGTTTCTAGGAGTAAGAATAAGAGACGGAGCGCGCTACTTCCGTAGCTAGCGAGTCTGCGGACTATCTGGGAACAGGATAGAAAGTTGTTTGCTATAATCAGGGTTGGTTTTTGCAGCGGTCTCCGCTAATTGCCTGGCCGTTTCGGCTTGGCCGGTCTCGCCCGCAAAAACAGCGCAGCGCCATTGTCGATCCGCTGCGTCTGGTGCGGTCGCCTCAATGAACGAAGTGGAGACGCTGAGCAAAGCCTGTGGCGAAAGCTCTGTCCATGGAACTCGCGCGATGCCGTATCGAAGCTTCAAACTGAGACTCGTATCGGTCGCGCTGGCGATGCCGGTGTACTGCTCGCCATCGCGGTCTGCAAATGCGCCAGAGAAGTGCGTATCGTTAAGGTCCTTCATTAGGTCGTTCTTCCAATCGACTAGCCATTGCGCTTTTTTCTCTGCTGTTTCCTTTGCTCGTTTCAGCGATGCGTCGGTCAATCGCACATTTCTAATCACCTCAGCCGCGTCAGCGAAATTATAGAGAGCAACTTGCTCTCCATAACTGGCGAGCGCTGCGTTCCACGAAGCGGCCTCAAGATCGTGAGTCCTTCTTGCCTCCCCTTCCCCGCGCGTCGCATTTGCGACGCCGCGCGCCGGGCTTTGTTCTTTTGTCGTTTTCCTGACAGGCTGGGCCGATGACTTCGCCAGGGTTCTGGCCGGAGCATTTTCCCGCGGCTTGCGAACGATTAGGAAGATTGCTGCCGCCACGATCGCCGCCATGAGCAAAGCTCCAGAAACGAAAAACCACCGCGCCCGCCCGTGTGCCATGCTCTCGTTGCCGGTGTTGCCCAGCGCGCGTTGCGCATGCTCAAGCTCAGCGACAAGCTCGTCGTAAGAAGAAAAACGCTGAGCGGGATCAGGAGCGATCATTCGTTGAAAAACGGCCGCCGTGGCCTCAGATACTTTCGGCGCGACGGAGCGCAAATCGAGCGGTTGTCGTTTTAACTCGAGCAACAGAGCGGCAGAATTCGTATTACCTTCAATCGGCGCCCTGCCTGCGATTGCGTGAAAGAGCGTTGCGCCCAAGCCGTAAATATCGCTTCGGAAGTCCTCTGGCTGGTCACTCAATCTTTCGGGCGCGATATAATATGGAGTGCCCCAAATCACGTCTTCTGTCGCTGATTCCTGTGCCGCTACGCCTGCAAGGCCGAAGTCACTTATCTTTGCGGTGTGTTCGTCGACAAACAAAATGTTGGCCGGCTTAACGTCGCGATGAATCAAACCCTGCCGGTGCGCGGCACGCAATCCTTTCGCGATCTGAATACCCGTCTCCAGCACTAGCTTTTCGGGCAGGCTTGTTCGCTGCTCGATCAGATCATCAAGGCTTCCATGATCAACCAGTTCCATCACCACATAAAATTGCCCGCGATCCGTTCCAGAAGAGAAGACCTGGATTACATTGGGGTCGCTCACCGAGGCAGCGATGCGCGCCTCCTGTTGCACTTGAGAAGTGTGATCTCCATCACTACTAAGATCCCTGCGCAACAGCTTCAGCGCCACAAACCGATCCAGGAGCGTATCGCGCGCCTTGTAAACCGAGCCCATCCCGCCAGCGCCGAGCGTCTCGACCACAACGAAATGATCAAACGTCCGTTCCGCCCGAACCTGTTCGCCGCATTTCGGACAAGCCACCCGCGCCAGCGGCTCCGCGTCCCTCGTTTCGACGGCCGCACCGCAAGTCGGGCATATCTGGGGGGTCGCCTCAATCGCCATGACCGCCGATTGTAACATCCAGGGCTTTCAGGGCAACGAAATGGCGACGTCAGCCAGCCAGGGACTGGTTGCACGCATTTCTGGGTAGCGCACGCGTCCCGCGTGCTGGCGATTGCGTCTCGCGATCGCGGACTTTTCCACGAGGCAGCAGACGCATTGTGCAGCAACCCACAACAAAAGCCTGTTTCGGCGTGACGCCGAAACCAGCACGCGGGACGCATGCGCTACCCAGAAGGCCACTCGCGCTTCTCTCCATTCAGGTGATATCGTCATTTGCCGCAAGAACTTAAAAAAGCGCGCGGCATCGATCCCATTCACTTTCCTATGAAACGACTTCCAACTGATGGATCGACAAGGAGCCAGTTCGTCGTTTCAAAAGAGGATGCAAAGGTTCGTCTCGATCGTTTCCTGGCAAAGCAACTTCCGGAATATTCGCGCTCCCGGCTTCAACAATTGATCCGCGCCGGATTCGTGCGCCTCAACGGCGCAACCACCCGGCCCAGCCAGCCGGTTCGCAGCGGCGATGAAATCGAACTAACCGAGCCACCGCTCGGAAAGATCGAGACTCAACCAGAGCCCATTCCGCTAGAGGTTTTGTTCGAGGACAACGATCTCATTGTGATCAATAAGCCGGCTGGGCTTGTCGTTCATCCAGGCGCTGGCCATCCGCAGCACACCCTGGTCAATGCATTGCTCAACCATTGTACGACCCTGTCAGGAATCGGCGGAAAAGAACGCCCCGGTATTGTTCATCGCCTCGACAAAGAGACAAGCGGATGCCTTGTCGTCGCGAAAAACGATGCGACCCATCGGGATTTATCCAGACAGTTTGCCGAGCGGACAGTCGACAAGATTTACCTCGCGCTTGTGGCGGGGAAATTGCGCAAGCAGACAGGCGCAATCGAAGAAAACATTCGCCGCCATCCCGTCCATCGACAACGAATGAGCGTGACTTCATTACGCGGGCGCGCAGCCAAGACCGAATATCGCGTCCTGCGTTCTGGAGATCAGGCAAGTTTGATCGAGTGCCGGTTGCACAGTGGGCGCACCCATCAGATCCGAGTGCATCTTCATCATATTGGTCACCCGGTGTTGGGTGATAAAGTTTATGCGGCGCGCCTGGCAAAAGGTTTCCCACGCCAAATGCTGCACGCCTGGAAAATTGGATTTCGCCATCCACGGATGGGCGAATGGAGAAATTTTGAAGCGCCATTGCCTGACGATTTCGCGACCGCGCTAAGACTTATAATCGAATCTCAAAAAGTATGAAACAACGAAAACTTGGACGCGGCGGACCGATTGTCTCGGCAATCGGTCTCGGTTGCATGGGAATGTCGGATTTTTACGGCGGACGAGACGAACAAGAATCTCTGGCTACAATTGATCGCGCTTTGGAGGTCGGAATCACATTCTTCGACACCGCCGATATGTACGGCCCGCATACCAACGAGCAATTGCTTGGGCGCGCCCTTCGAGGACGCCGTGAACAGGTCGTTATTGCGACAAAGTTTGGGATTCTCCGGGACCCGACCAGACCGGAATTTCGCGGGATCAGCGGCAAACCGGATTACGTCCATAAGGCGTGCGAAGGAAGTCTGCGCAGGCTCGGTGTGGATGTAATCGACCTCTATTACCAGCATCGGGTTGATCCAGACACGCCGATTGAAGAAACGGTCGGCGCGATGGCGGACCTGGTACACGGAGGTAAGGTGCGCTTTCTCGGTCTATCCGAAGCGGGCGCAGAGACTATTCGCCGGGCGCATTCCGTTCATCCGATCACCGCGGTGCAATCGGAATATTCGCTCTGGACGCGTGACCCTGAAGCGGAAGTGCTCGGTGTCTGCCGTGAGCTCGGCATTGGTTTTGTGCCTTACAGCCCGCTTGGCCGCGGGTTTTTGACTGGTAAAATCAAAAAGCGTGAGGATTTGCCGAAAGACGATTACCGGCACACGACGCCACGGTTTCAGGGTGAAAATTTCCGGCGCAATCTCGACTTGGTCGAGCGAGTTGGCGAGATTGCGCGCGAGAAAAAATGTACGCCGGCACAACTTGCCCTTGCCTGGGTGCTGGCCCAAGGCGACGACATCGTGCCGATCCCCGGCACCAAACGGCGCAGATATCTGCAGGAGAATGTCGGGGCACTAAATGTCGAGCTTACCAGCGCCGATCTCGCGCGCATCGATCAAGTCGCGCCGGAGCATGCCTTCGCCGGCAAACGCTATCCCGACTGGGCAATGGAGATGGTTAATCGGTAGATCAGAGGTCAGAGGTCGGAAGTCAGAACTGTAACCACGTCGCTGCGCGACGTTTTCTGCCAGACCACCGACCCCTCCATCGATTCACCAGTCACTAGTTACTATTTGCTCCGCGGAGCCGCCCGCCTGGGCACCATTGCGCTGGCCAGCATCGTCTGCACGACTTCGCCGCGCTGATTTGTCGTCACCTTCCGCACCCGAATGATCCCGTATTTGGGTCTCGAGCGCGACGGCCGCAGATGGACAATCTTAGTCTCAACCGTGAGCACATCGCCCGGCCGCACCACATTAGGCCAGCGCAGCTTGTCGATACCTAGACCGATGGCGCCTTCGGCGAAATTCAATGTTTGCACAAACAAGTGCATCGTCATTGCCGCTGTATGCCAGCCGCTCGCAATCAAGCCTTTAAAAATTGTTCGCTCGGCGCTTCTGCGATTGAGATGAAACATCTGTGGATCAAATTTATGGGCGAACTTGATTAC
>QHOW01000283.1 GCA_003219435.1 Verrucomicrobiota bacterium
CGAATTTTCGCCGGGACCCATTCGCGAAATTCGATCCAGTTGATGCGCTCCATTTCGCGCGTGCTCGGCGAATTCTTCTTGGCGGTACTCATTGAGGTAGATTAGCAGCAGCACGCCGTCCATTCACCATCATCCAATCAACCGGCCCATCGAATGCCACAATTTGCTCGAAAATATTACCGTCTCCACTGCACGGGATCGCTATCAAATCGGCTCGGAATCCTGCCCGAATTCGTCCGAGCGCGTTGCCTTGATGCAATGCTCGAGCTGCATTCACTGTCACCATCTCAAGGATTTTGTCCGGAGACGTCCCTCGCTCGCGGCATTGAAACGCGCGCATCTCGTCGAACAAACTCAGGCTCTGGTTGCTGGCGAGACTATCGGTGCCCAGGCAAATGTTGAACCCAAGAGCGCGCAAATTTTCGAACCGAAAACGGCTGTGCCCAAAATAATCGTGACTGCGCGGCGAATGCACGACATGAAATTTGTTTGTTAAATCTTTGAGCAATTCGAAGTCGCTTTCGGCCAACTCGTTTAAATGAGCGACGATCCATTCCCCTGGTAGGGCGCGACCGCCGAGCGCGCCGAAGCTGTTAACAAACAACGCTAATGGCGTTTCCCCAGAGCAATCCTTCATGTCTCGCCCGATAACCTTCATAAAGTCATAAAGCGGACCCGATCCGTCGCGAAACATTTCCATCTCCTCGCGCGATTCCGCCAGATGGGTCGTCAATAAAATGTTCTCGCGTCGCGCAACGTCGTCGCAGCACCGATACAAATCCTTGGAAGCCGTGAACAGCGCGTGCGGCGCCAATCCCCCCGGCGCGCCCGGCGGTCGCGCCCTACCGAGCGATTCAACGGCAAGGTCCACAAGTTCATTCGCACGTTTTGGCGAACGCACATCGATCAGCTCCGCAAACCACCAGGTGCGAATCGGAGCTTGGATCTGCGAAATCAATTCGGGAAACGCGGTAAGATTCGCGATGGTCGTCGTGCCGAATCTTTTCGCTTCTGCGAAACCTTGATTGATCGAGGCGACATAGTCTTGGGGCAAGAGTTTCGCCTTCTCCGCGTTAATTGCGCGAATCCAATCGGCAAAGCATTTTCGGGGCGGGATTTTGCCACGCAAACAGGTGTAATCGAGATGGCAATGCGCGTTGATCAGCCCGGGAAGCAGCGCCTGTTCACCAAGATCGAGAACCTCGCCGGAGTTGCCCTTTTTGATACTGTCGAATTTTCCAACCTCGACAACGGAACCGGCGGGAGCCGAGCGACATAGACGGGCAGCCCGAGAGGGTGACGAGCCGGGAGGCGAGTCATCAATTTGATTTCCGGAAATCGCGACTGCGCCGTTCTCAATCGGCGGCCCATCCATCGTGACCACAATGCGCGCGCGAACAATCATTTCTCAGTTGCAGTGGTAGGCTGCCGATGCCTTGTGGAGTGCGCGGACATGTCCGCGCTTTTAAAGCGGCAACATGTCGCCGCACTCCAAAACCAGATACGCGCTGGGAGAATCATTCGCCTTTGACCACCTTTCGGCATTCTGCCACCAGCAGATTACATGGTTCCTGGCAAAGCAGCGGAATTGTCGCAGTATCCTCAGCGAAGGCGGATGACCCCGGCCTTCCCAGCGCCTCGGTCTGATCGTAGCCGGGATCAAACTTTTCATCCGGGAATTTCGTGGACGAAACCGTGCCGCGCGCATCGCGTTTCCAAAGAATCGCCCGTAAACAGCCGCCATCCGACCGGCAAAAATCCCCTACAACATCATCGATCCCGATTGTCGGTCCAACGTCTCTCGCAATGGCGTGGTTTGCAGTTTTCCACTTTTCCAGGCCGCGAAGACGGCGAGCCTGCCTGGATAAAAATAATCGAGAGCGCGTTTCAATTCCTCGAGCGTTTTGAGTGTCAATCGCCACCCGCGCCTCACGTTTGGCGCAGTTTTGAGCGGACGATAATTTCCGGCATCGTCATACTTCGCGATCTCGACTGCCTCTTCTGCGTTACGACAGGTTTGTAAATCCTTTCGAGCGTGATCGTCGCGATGACACAGAACAAGACCGTCATCGGTTTTTCGAACCAGAATTTGACCGAAATAGAATGGACCGGTCAGCGTGCCTTCGAGAATTCGCCCGATGGAATTCGGCATGTCTTTCAAGCGAACACTATCATTTGGCGGACGAGACGCCCGCTGCAACAGAGAAAAGACACATACGTAGCGCCGAAGGCGCTATGTCAGCTTTAGCCTGGGGCACGGCCCCAGGCATTTGATCACACCGCAAATAAGCGCTGAAAACGCGATTCAATTCAGGCCGCTGGTTCTCAATTCCAGACATAGCGCTCGTCAAAATCGATGTCGTGCCTGCCCAGCGATGGATCGGCGCGGTGCAAAAAGTGAATCGCGCTTTCAGCGACGGCCATTTGGGTCCGGCCGAGTCCTGGGACGCTGTCCCAGGCTTCCAGATGAATGCTGCGCCTTTGGCGCTAGACACGTATCAGACAAGATGTCTGTGCCACGCATCTGCTAGTGCAAGCAGTGGGCGATCAAACCACCTGCGCGCTCCAGAAATTGTCGATCTTCTTCGCCGAAGGCGTTCAATTTATCGCTCTCGGCATCCAGCATGCCGAGAATGTGCCGATGCTCATTTCGCATCGGGACAACGATCTCTGAGCGCGTCGTATGAAATGTGGGCAGATAGCGCGGATCGTGATGCACGTCGCCCACAATGATCGGCTTTCCTGAGTCCAGCGCCGCGGCGCACAGCCCCTGGGTAGTGGGAAAACGCGGGTAGGTCGGCGGCTCGTTGCCCGTGCCGGCGAGAATCACGAATTCATCTTTGACGATCTTGTAAACCGCGACCCAGCGATAATCGCGCGCCGCGCGAATCATCTCCACGACTTGCTTCATCCGCTTGCGAGTGCAGCCGCCCGCGAGCGCGAATGCGCCGATCTCCTGCAGCTTCTTGCATGTCGTTTCTTTCATTCGCGGGAGAGCAATCTCGTGCAAAAGAAAACAAGCGCGAGCGAGATTTCAACTTTTTGTGATTAAATTTCCGAGCATCCCTCCGAAGGAGGATGGGAGATTAGCCGGTGCAAACCACTCGAGCGCGATGAACGGAAAGACGATCAGCCCCGGTAGGGGCGGCTTGCCGGAGATTAGCCGGTGGTGCAAACCACCGGTATCCGGATATGAAATCACCAAGCCCCAGCAGGGGCGAGGGAATCAGACATAACGCTCATCAAATTCCACGCCGCTGCGCCGCAGTAAGTCCAAATACTCCTCGCGAAACGTGCGTGTGCGATGGTGCTCTTCCTGCCGCTCGATGTAACGACGAACCGCTCCGCGTTGCGATAGGCTCACGGTAAATGCGCCATAACCCTCCTGCCACGCGAAACCACGAACACCAATCTCGTTATGCACCCAGCCGGACGAAACGGCCTTTAGCTCGCGAAGCACGTCAGCCAGGCGGTGCGTCGCGCGAAGACCAATAAGCAAATGCACATGATCGGAGGCGCCACCAATGCTCTCGGCAATTCGGTCGGCGGTGCGGATAATCCCTCCAAGATACGCGTGCAATTTGCCGCGCCACGCAGCCTGGATGATCGGCTCGTGGTTTTTCGTTCCAAAAACGATGTGATAATGCAGACTCAGGTGTGTGGATGACATGATGAAGTGGTTTTTTTCCGTCGCCCCTGCCGGGGCTTTGGGAGTTTTTTTACACGATAAACCAGTGGTTTGCACCACCGGCTAATGTCCGAGCATCCCTCCGGGGATTCCTGTCGCTTACACGATAAACCGGTGGTTTGCGCCACCGGCTAATGTCCGAGCATCCCTCCGGGGTTCCGTGCCTGGGCCGTCTATAGCCGATGGGCCTGTTCGACAATAATGTCTGCGAAGCCAGGGTCGGTGCCGATGGACGGCGCGTAGAATAAGGAGCGACCAGCAATCTTGTAGGGATTTCGCCCGAAGATTTCTCCGCGCGCATGGGACATCAAGGAGGGGCGGTTTCCAAGCCGCCCGCCACGGTGATTTCGGCCGCTGGGAAGTCGCCGCTCCTTGACGCCGCCAGCTCGGCGAGATGAGCTGCCCGATCTTTCACTCGCGATTCCCAGCAGGACAGGAATGTCTTCGTAACTGTGTAATCCGTCGGAAATAAAAAACGGAACCACGACCACGTTCGGAGTCTCGGTCAATTTTCGCCAATCGGAAACCAGCGGCGGTTCTTCCATGTAAACGTTGAGCACGGCCGCATATTTTCCGAGGGCACGGATCTTTTCTGCTTCGCGTTTGGCCGCCACGGCGCTGTTTTCATTCAAATCCGTTCCGTGGGCGACAATCAGCAAACTGGCCTCGGCAGGATCGACACCGGGAGCGACCTCGCCCGCGCGTTTGAGCAGCAATTCGGTCATCATCGGATGATTCCCGACCGGCTCGCAATATTTCCAGATTTGGCCGTTCG
>QHOW01000066.1 GCA_003219435.1 Verrucomicrobiota bacterium
ATAATAATTGTAGTTCGCTTCCCCCATCGGCGAGAAATCCGCCATTTTCGGCACTCGTTTCTCGAGTTCATCGGCGTAGCCATGCAAAGCGGTCAGCGCGCTATCGCGGGCCTTGATGAATTCGTCGTGTTCCGCTGGCGCAAGATCGACATCGAGCGCCATCAAACTTTTGTTCAAGAGCGGATCGATTGCGCGCGCCGATTGGATGGCAAGTTGCGCGTACAGTTTAACCGGATTTTGTAAGTTACTCAGACCTTGCTTGAGCAGCTCCGGCATTTTCTTCAACCGCGCCGTGGCAGCCAACGAGCGTTTTCGCGGCGTGTCGTATTCCTTTTTCAGCAAGGAGAAAATGCCATTCGTACACTCATCGACATAAACCTGCGGATTCGTTCGTTCGAATTTCAGGATGCGATCGCTGAAATCGACGTTCTCGAGTTGGGCCCGGAAAAGGATCGAGTCGATTCGCTCGTCCTTCGGCCAGTTATCGGTTTTCAGCGCACGGACCTTCCCGAGAAGCGAGCGGACGTGTTGCTCGCGCTCTGCGATTTTTGCCGGCGAATAATCAGTTAGCCGATCGTCCCACGTGTGAAGGCCCGCCTCACTGCTCCAGACGGGATAATTCTCATTTCGCCACGCGTAGTAATCGTCTGCCAGTTTGTGCAAATCCGAGACTGCCGCACTGACGCTCTGATTCTTGAAAGCGTTTGCAGCTATGGTCGGGGTGGATTTGGTGATTAAACCCTTGTTTGAGATATCCGGGGTCCGCTCGGAGGGGGACTGTGTGCGCGTTACGCCTGAAGCGAAGAGCAGGATGCCGGCGCTAATGAAAAGGCTCATCGGCTTCACGATGCCAATGGTAATCGTTGCCACTCGAAGGGGAAGTGTAATCCGAAGCATTGGGTGGGCAGATGACTCTTGACTCCCAGCCAGTTTTGACTTAGGGGCGTTTTGGGCAATGGAGTTTGCCTTCCCACCTGAAGCTGGGTAAAGCGCGCAAGCTAATGACTCCTATCAAAGTCCGCGAAATCGCGGGGATAACGATAGGAGTTTATGACACAAAATATTTGGTTTATTGCTGCGGTTTGGATGGGCTTGGCGCTGGCTGGCAGTCTGATTTCGATCTGGACGGGAATTTCGGTAGCTCTAATCGAAATTCTGGTTGGCGTAGTTGCCGGCAATCTCGCCGTCGGCTTTGAAGGCGGCAGTCTTCAGATCGGTCTGGCGAGTGCAACTTCCGGTGCAGGGCAAATGCACCATCTGCTGCAATCAACGGAGTGGACCAATTTCCTGGCGCTGCTCGGCAGTGGCGTGCTCACGTTTTTAGCGGGCGCCGAAATCGACCCGATCTCGCTGAAAACGAATTGGCGGACGAGTGTGCTGATTGGCGTCCTTTCCTTTGCAATTCCTTTCGCCGTGGTGTGGTTCTTTGCCCAGTTCATATTCGGTTGGTCTCTGCATGAGGCGCAAATCGCGGGTATCGCCCTTTCGACGACTTCGGTCGCGGTCGTTTATGCGGTGATGATAGAGGGGGGATTTAGCGATACGGCCATGGGCAAGATGATTCTGGCCGCATGTTTCATTACCGACTTCGGCACAGTCCTCGCGCTCGGCACTTTGTTCGCAAACTACAATCTCTGGCTGCTGACGTTCATTGTAGTCACCGTGATCGTTTTGTGGTTCATGCCAAGATGGACGCAGTCGATCATCATTCGGTTCGGCGCGACGCGGGTGAGCGAACCGGAAGTAAAATTCATCTTTTTCGTCTTATTTCTTCTCGGCGGTCTGGCGACGGCCGCGAAGAGCGAAGCGGTGCTGCCCGCATATCTGGTTGGCCTCGTCGTGGCGGGCGTTTTTTTTCGTGATAAAACGCTTGTCCATCGCATGCGCAGTATTGCGTTCGCCGTTTTCACGCCGTTCTATTTCATCAAAGCAGGTCTTTACGTTTCGCTACCGGCCCTTTGGAGCGGCGTCTTGATCATAGGCGCCTTCCTGTTTCTGAAGATGCTCACGAAAGTGGTCGGCGTTTTTCCGCTAGCTCGTTTGCATTACATGAAAGTTAAGGAAGCGAGCTACACGACGCTTCTCATGGCAACTGGTCTGACGTTTGGGACGATCTCTGCGCTGTTCGGGCTGCAAAACCACATCATCGACCAAACGCAGTACACCATTCTGGTCAGCGTTGTGATTTTGAGCGCATTCATGCCGACGTTGATCGCGCAAAAGTTTTTCCAGCCAAGCATCGAGACAATGCATGCTTGGGGGCGAATCTACCGGGAAAAGATCAAGGCGTCCGCCTTCAGAATCATGAGCGTCGAGGACGTAAACAATCACGATGATCTTTGAGCGGAACTCTGTTCGGTTGCGCTGCCTCGTCAGGAGCGCGCAGCGTCTGCCGTGTGATTGGATTGACGCAATTGATCGAGCAACGGGTTGCCATGCTCGCAATTTAAGCATGAACAAATGAGCGAACACAGCGGCGCAGGAGTTTTCAGCGAGCACCATCAGCGCCATGTGCGCACGACATTTCAGTACATTGACAAGTTGCTCGCGGAAGCTGAACACACAATGGCGGATGTCGGCTCGCCATCACCATTTCGAAGACACTGCGATGACACCACACCAATCCAGCGCAAAGTAACGCACGATTATATCCTCCGAATTCGGGGAGCGATGCGGCGCGTGATGGAGGAGCTGAACATTCGGCCACCAGAGCCGCACTCTGGCGCAGCCTGGGCCGCCGCGATCAATCTGCTGTACTGCTCGATCTCGCTTAATGACCTAACGCCGGGACGGATGCAGGCCTATGGACCTCTTGCTCCTGAGGCTGCCGATAGATTAGACGCTATCCGGGCGGAGCTCGATGGACTGATAGCCAAGCTGCGCACTTATTTGGGCAAGGGCGCCGGTGGCGACCTCCAACAGCGGCTCCAGCAATTGGGCAAAACGGGCGACGAGATTCGGTTACTCAGCGAAATCGAGAGGATCGTCACCGCACATGGACTCGTCGAACTTCGCGGCACGCTAAGCATGCTGCTCGATCGAATGGAATCGGCCGCCTTTGAGGTCGGCGTTTTCGGCAGAGTTAGCTCCGGCAAGCAGGGCCGAGAGAATTCCCGATGTGAGCGTGATATAAAGTAGCAACCGCTCCGGCGTGCGCGAAAATTCCAAGACTGCGTCTGCGGCCCATTCGAAAAAGTGGGCGAGATAAAGGTAGGCCGAGATAAGCATCATCGCGAGCAACAGCACGATGGTGTCGTAGTTCACCGCGCGATAAGCGCGCTCGGGTGTCATGACGCCAGTCGAGACCATCAACACCGCACCAAGCAAAGCGGCGGCGGGGCGATTCAACGGCAGGATTTTGAGCTGCCGTCCGCTGATGAGAATGTAAGTGATCCCAAAGATCACGCTTGCGACAAGCTCCTGCTCCCAGTGGTTCACATGCGTCCATACTCAAAATGATTCGGCCTTTCAAAATGAATTCTCGCTCCCGCTGCCCATAGTCTCACATTTCGACATTTGAGATTTTGCGCTGAGCTGAGCGGATGGGAGCATCAACCGCTCTATGAAGCGATCGTCATGAAAGCCCGTGAGCGACATCTCGCCGGCGCGACCGTCCTGCGCGGTCCGATGGGTTTTGGAGCCGCCAGTCGAATTCACACTGCAAAGATTCTGCGATTGTCGCTGGATCTGCCCATCGTGATCGAGATCGTGGATAGCGAGGTGAAACTAAATGAGTTTCTTCCCGATTTGGAGCGCATGATGGGCGGCGGGCTTGTTACTTTGGAAAAAATCAAAGTGATTCATTATCGCCATAACAAACTGGATTAAGCTGGACGTCCCGGAGCGCAATTATTCTCTGTCCCATGCTCCGGCGTCTCTTTGCTTTCAGTCAGCGTCCTCCAATTCAGCGAGCAGTTGCTGCTTTAGATGTCGTCTCGCCGATTTTTTGATCGCGCGCCGTTCTGCCGCGACAGCTTGCTTTTCCGCCTGCCGCTCGCGGCGCGTCCGTGTGTCTGCGGACCTCGGCAGATGCGTGATCTGCGGACGTTGCGCGCCGACTTGTCGCTCTTTTGGTTTTGCGTACGGATCCATCAAACGGTTGAGCGCTTTTTGTTTGCAACGAGAAGAATCGGAAGGGCAGCAAGCTGAAGGATGACTGAAAACGCCGCGACCGCCAGAATCGATTTCTCGTAGAGCAATCCCATTGTCGCGCTCCCAATGAACCACGCAATCCCATATCCAGTGTCAAACAAGCCGAACGCGGTGCTTCGTTTCTGCGGTGGAATTACGCCGGTCAACATAGCTTGAAGCAGCGAACCTTGCGCGCTCATCCCGATTCCCCAAAGAATCATTCCGATCAATGCAGAGATTGATCCGCCCAGAAAAGCAAGGGGCGCAGATGCAGCAGAAATAAGAAAAGCGAACAAGGAAATATTCGGGCCGAACCGGTCAAACAACCGGCCCAAAGGAATCGATGCGACCGCGCTGCTCGCCATGGCGACTGCATAAGATACTGGAATCAAATTCTCCGGGATGGTTTTCGCTTTATGAAAATGAAATCCGATCAGCGCGAAATCAGCGAATCCGGCGGCAATTAATGCGCCGGCCGCCAGATAAATCCAATAGGAGCGCGTCAGGTTGGTCGTCGCGAGAGTGTGCCCTGCGCCTTCCTCCAGTTCGTGCGGACGCGGATGAAGCAGGCGCGCTGCGACCAAAATCGCAAGACAAAACAACGCTGGAATGAGCAGGACACTGAACGCAGTGCGATAGCCAGCATTCAAGTAAAGAACCAGCGCCATCAATAGCGGTCCGATGGTCGCGCCTGCCTGATCGAGCGCTTCATTGAGTCCAAAGACCCATCCAGCGCCAATTGATCGTCCGGCGTAGGAAAGCATTGCTTCCACAGTTGGTTTACGGACACCTCTCCCGACCCGCTCGGCCACAACCAAACCTGCGGCGGGCGGCCAGCGTCCCGTGAGCGCGAGCGCGGGAACAGCGAGCATGTTGACCACATATCCCACAAATGCGAATGCCCAGTGCCGGTGCGATTTATCGGCGAAATATCCCGAGACCGAGCGCAAGCCGTACCCCATGAGCTCACCGAAGCCGGCGACAAATCCAACGATCGCCGCGCTCGCGCCTAACGAACCGAGGAACGGTCCAATGATTCCGCGCGCGCCTTCATAGGTAAAATCCGCGAAGAAGTTCGCGATACCGATGATGATAACGAAATGGAGTGCGGATCTGCTTCTCATTAACCACTAATGGACTCGAATAAACACAAATTCAGGCAATGACGAAATCCGAATGACGAATGCCGAAGAAATGCCTAAATGACGAATGCCGAGCCGGTCGCGGATTTTGGGTTTGTCATTCTGGCTTCGCCTGCCGCGCCGTAGCGTAGCGGAGGCGGGTCATTAATTCGTCATTCGACATTCGTGCTTCGGCATTTCACAATTCGGGTTCACTTGTCGCGCCGTAAACTTGGCGAAGGCGGATTCGTGGTTAGGAGATGAAGACTCTTGGAATTATTGGCGGTGTCGGTCCGGAAAGCACGATCGAGTATTACAAAACTATCATCGCGCTCTATCGCGAGCGCACCAGCGACGGGAGTTATCCGGAATTCATTATTAACAGCATTGATCTAACAAAGGGCCTCGATTTCATGGCTGCGGGAGATCTTGCCGGCATGGCCGGATACCTGCTTGAGGAAATCAACAAACTCGCACGGGCCGGTGCCACCTTCAGCCTGATCTCGGCAAACACGCCGCATATTGTCTTCGATGAGCTTGCGTCCAAGTCGCCGATTCGGTTGATCAGCATTGTCGAAGCAACCTGTGTATCCGCCAAGGCGCGCGGATTGAAGAAGCTCGCTCTGTTCGGGACGCGCTTCACGATGCAGGGAACTTTTTATCCGAAAGTTTTCTCGCAGAAAGGAATCGAGCTGGTTGTGCCTGGCCCGACAGACCGGGATTACATCCACGACAAATACTTCAACGAATTAGTGCCCGGAAAATTTTTGCCGGAGACGCGCGCCGGTTTTCTTGCAATCGTCGATCGCATGAAAGAAAAGATCGACATCGCTGGTATTATTCTCGCCGGGACGGAACTGCCATTGATTTTGCGCGAAGCGGAGCACGAAGGAATTCCATTTCTGGAGACAACAAAAATCCATTACCAGGCCGCTGTCGCGGAGATGTTGTCGTAGGGCGAGTTCACAAATGTTGTAGCCACCGGCCTGTGGCCGGTCGACCTCGATGCTCCTTTCCACACCAAGGAAGACGGCCCACAGGGCCGTGGCTACAGCGGCTAGAGTTTTATTTATCTCGCTCTAGAATGAAGCATGTCACTGGCCGCGGTCGGCGACCGCTGGCTCCGGATCGCCCATAAGATTTTTGTTAGCGCGGCGTGATTCCCTCGGCGAGATCGACGTGAAAGTTTTGTTTCATTTTTAAAGCGCCGAAACTCAACTCCGCTGCGTAATCACCGGCTGGCAGCAGCCGCTTCGGATCGTCGCCACCATACTCAATGCTCACGTCTTTGGTTGGACGCAGGTCCCAATTCAATCGCGTGAGACCCGGCGCGCCTGGCGCCTTCAAATTGGCTACAGGTTGCCCGGTTGCTTTGCTGACCGCGATTTTGATTTCGTCCCCGGTAAATTCTTTCACCCAAACGGTAAACAGCGCGCCCTCCGGGGGATTCGCGCCGCGATAAACGCCTTTGCCATTCCACTCCGCAAATCCAGCTGGGAGATAAGCGCCGGTCACGGGGCGCACGCTAAACAAATGCACGGGTTTCGCTGCAATCTCCGGTATGAGTTCGCGGAAGGGGACCGTATCGTCCAAAATGGCGATGCTTCGGCCGTGCGTTCCAATTACCAGATCGGATGTGCGCGGATGAATCTGCATGTCATCGACGCGCACCGCGGGAACATCGCCGATGCGAATCCAGTGCGTCCCCTGGTCGAAAGACGCGAATAATCCGAAGTGCGTACCGGCGTAAAGGAGCTTCGGATTCACGAGGTCCTCGCGCACGACTTCGACCGGCGCGTTCGCCGGAAGATCGCCCATCACCGGCTGCCACGTTTTGCCTAGATCGGATGTGCGCAGAATCATCGGGCGATCTTCGCCGACACGATATGCGCTTGTCGCCACGTAAGCGACGTTTGCATCCAGATGAGAAGCTTCGATGCGCGTCACCCATTGTCCACGCGCCGGCTCGGGCAAGTTATCGGTCAGCTCCGTCCACTTGCCGCCGTCATTTTCTGTGACCCAAAGACGTCCGTCGTCGGTTCCCGCCCATAATAAACCGGCGCGCTTCGGCGATTCCGCGAGCGAAAAGATGACACCGTAATTTTCCGCGCCACTTCCGGTGGCAGTTGTGCGCGCCGGATCGTTGCGTGTCAGGTCCGGGCTAATCACCGCGTATTTTTCCGCGCGATCGGTTAACCGGAAAACGTGATTGCCAGCCAGGTAAATCACGCCTGGTTTATGAACGCTGCCGATTAACGGCGAATTCCAATGGAACCGATATTTCGGCTGGCCCTCATGCGGCTCTGGGCGTAACCGGCGCATTTCGCCATTGCGCAGATTGATCCGATGAACTTCGCCTTCCTGGCTTTCCGCGTAAAAGGTGTCCCGATCGGACGGATCGAACACGACATAAAAACCGTCGCCGCCGGCCAGGCTGATCCAATCTGAGTTGCGGATGCCTTCCTTGCTTTGCACGCCGCTGGGACCAACCCAATTTTCATTGTCCTGAAGTCCGCCGGCGATGCGGAAGTATGGTTTCGCATCGTCAAGAGTGATCCGGTAAAATTCTCCCGCCGGAATGCGATTGAGATGCTCCCAGCCTTTGCCGGCCGCGAAACTTTGGTACACACCGCCATCCGTCCCGAGCAGCAAACGCTGGCAGACGGGCGGCTTGGGTGGTTTGCCTTTATCTTCCGGCTTCGGTGGTTTCGGCGGCGGCACGGTGCCAGGCTGAATTACAAAGGCATGACAATCAGGATGAATTTTGTCGGAAAGATCTTCGCGGAAATTTTTGCCGCCATCATCCGAAACCAACAATGCGTACTGGAGTAGATAAACGCGCTGATCGTTTGCCGGATCGATGCGGATCTGGCTGAAATAAAATGGACGCGGATTGATTGCGCTTACGCGGGTCCATTTTTCTCCCCCATTTTCGGAACGAAATACCCCGCCGCTCTTGCTGCGCAAATCGTTGATGCTACTCGTGCCGCCCTCATAACTTTGCACCTCCGCCATGACAACGCGTGGATTGCTTGCGCTGACTGCGAGACCGATGCGACCTGTTTGTGCCGGTAATCCGTCCGTCAATTTCTTCCAGCTTGCTCCGCCGTTGGTGCTTTTGAAAATCCCGCCCACGTCTTCGCCGCCGGTCACGGCCGGGCCGGATGTAAAGCTCCATGGAGTACGCTGCCGGGGGTAGAGCGCCGCGTAGACAATTTCGGGATTTGCCGCGTCCAGCGCCACATCGCAACAGCCGGTACGCACATTGTGCGGCGCTGGTGCCTGCAAAATGAGCTTCCAGTTCTTGCCGGCATCAGTCGTTTCGAAAAGACCGCGCTCGCCGCCATCGGCCCAGAGATGGCCGCTCACAGCGACGTATGCCAGTTCAGGTTTGGATGGATGGACGACGATTCGCCCAATCGAGCGGCTATCCTTCAATCCGACGTTCTGCCAATTTTCGCCTCCATCCGTAGAACGATAAACGCCGTCGCCCCAGCCGGAGGAATTACGATCGTTCGCTTCGCCGGTTCCCACCCAAATCACACTCGAATCGGATGGCGCGACAGCTATGGCGCCAATTGAGAGAACCGGTTGCATGTCGAAAATCGGCTCGAACGACACGCCGTTATCTTGAGTCTTAAACACGCCGCCATTTGTCAGGCCCACATAAAAAACAAACGGGTTATGCGGATCGAGTGCGATATCCGATACGCGACCGCCCATCACCGCGGGACCGATGGAACGCGCTTTCAAATTCTTGAAAAGGACATCGGTCAGCGGCGGCGGGGCAGGGGAGGGCGATGGAGTTTCGGCCGCAGACAAAGGCGGTGTTGTGCTTTCCGGCGAAGAAGCAGGCGAGGCCGCAGGGGATGGCTTCGCTTCCGTGCGATGTAGCGGATCCTCTTGCGCGGAAAGAGGAAATGCCATCGAGAGTGAAAGAAACAACGCGCAATAAAGCGAGAGAAAACGGGAACCTGTCATATCGGCGGGACTCTATCACAGTTGCGCCGTTGTCGAGTGCGATTAACCACTAATCAACACGAATTGACACAAATGTTGGTCCCGCAAAGCAGACCACGTGAGAGAAGGCCAATTTGCTCAGCGGACATAAGGGCTTTCGCATACTTGGGGAAACTTAATTTCTCCTTTACCAACGTACATAATTGCGCAACGCTTCGGAATTACCCGAATGAAGGCCATAGTCAAAGTCGAGCGCGATGAGGAAACAGGCGTATTCGTCGCGTCATGGGACGACCCGCGCGGCGGAGGAATCACAACGCAGGCAGACTCTTTCGAAGAGCTTGCAGTCGCCGTTCGTGAGGCGTTTCGCTGTCACTTTGAAAATCGCACGGCTCCGCGCGAGGTTTCTCTCCATTTCGAGACCGATCCCGTGTTGCAGGTTGCGTGAAACTTCCGCGCGACGTTTCAGGCCCGCAGGCCGTTAAGGCATTACGCCGGCTTGGTTTCCTGCGGGAGCATCAGGAAGGGTCGCACATTCGATTATCACGCGGTCGCTTGCGCGTCACAGTCCCGAATCATCGAAACTAGCGCCGAAGACACTTCAAAGCATTTTGCGGCAAGCCGAAATTCTACTTCGCGAGTTCGTGAATGCACTTCGATGATTCGCGTGTTGGTCGATAAGGAGCACGAATGGCTTCGGCAGCTGCAGGCCGGGGCGCTTGCGCTCTCAATCGCAAGTCACGATTCACGAATCACGATTCACTAGTTACAATTCGCAAGAAAATGTGGGCGGTG
>QHOW01000279.1 GCA_003219435.1 Verrucomicrobiota bacterium
CGCGCCGCGGCGACGACCGGATTGATGCTCCGAACTGGATCATGGGGATGTATTCGCATCGGCTCGGCGAAAGCGCAGAAATCGGCACGCGTTTGATGATGAGTCTGGATCCGCTCACTGAAGGCGGGCGCGGCTATCCGCTTCTATTTCAAACCGGCGAATCGTGGAACAGCCAACCGCTGCACGATCGCCAGCATCCGCACGATTTGTTTGATGAGCTGTCGATAAGCTTTTCGCAAAAGTTCGATTCCGATCTGAGCGCGTTTTTGTATTTTGGCTATCCGGGCGAACCAGCCCTTGGACCGCCCACGTTCATGCATCGCCTCTCGGCAATGGACGATCCCGACGCGCCGATCAGTCACCATTGGCAGGATTCGACCCACGTCACATTCGGCGTCGCGACTCTGGGCGCGCAATGGCGCAACTTGAAGATCGAAGGCAGCATTTTCACTGGCCGTGAACCGGACGAAAATCGTTACGATTTCGATCGGCCGCGCTTCGATTCATACAGCGGCCGCATTTCCTGGAACCCAACGCAAAATCTCGCGCTGCAGGTGTCGCACGGTTACATCAAAAGTCCCGAGGCGCTCGAGCCTGATCTCAAACGGCATCGAACAACAGCCTCTCTCATTTATAACTTTCCGCTCGGCGCCGATAGAAACTGGTCGAACACGTTTGTCTGGGGCCAAAACCACGACACCGGCGAAGGAAAAACGCAATCGTTCCTGATCGAATCGAATTATCAACGCGGCCGCGACACAGTTTATCTGCGCTGGGAGCGTGTCGAGAAATCCGGTCACGAGCTCGTGCTCGATCCCCCGGACGAATCGCGCGTCTTTCCGGTAAGCGCGTACACAATTGGATATGTCCGCGATTTGTCGCATGGCAACGGCCTCGACATCGGACTGGGCACGCAATTTACCATCAATGATCGCCCGGGCAGTCTCGACCGCTATTACGGCAACGATCTCGGCTACGCCTTTCAGTTTTTTTTACGAATACGACCGTCGTTGCACAGCCATGGCGCGCACGAACACGGCGAGCACAGCGCAGGAATGGAAAAGTAAGCGGCGAACTCGCGTCAGAGAGTGCGTGGGCATTTTGCCGATGACTTCTTGCGAGACTCGCGACAGGAGCGTTCTGTAGAATCGAGTTAGGCTGTTGTCATAAATTTGGATATCTCCACTTCCCCAAAGAAACCAGCCGCCGCACTTGGTGCAGCGCGACGGCTGATTGCGAATTGCGGTTTTTTGCTGGCTAGCTCAGGGCGAACTCAATCTGCCAGCGGGACTACAATAGTTTTAAGCCAAAGGGTTGTCAGTATATTCCGGGACTGGATATTGTCCCGTTAAACGAACCGGAGGAAATCCCCGTCGTCTGGTCCACCAAACGCTCGCATCGTGAGGGCATCGCTACGTGAAGGAATTCGTCCGTAGCGAATGGCAACGCGCCGAAAGCAACAGCGACGCGATGTAAAGGAATCCTTTCATCTATGATTCATTGGAGTCCATCTATCTTGATCACTTCGCGAATAGCCAACAACCAATAACGAATGACGAGCGGCGTAGCCGCTAAATGTTTAAGACGCGACCCCGAGTTTCCCTCTCAATTGGTCCGCGAGTTCTTGTTTTCCAGAGCTGCCGACAGAAAAAACAAATAAAAGCGCCTACACCGTCTGCAACTCCCGGGCGTGCGTGATTTCCCGTTTGTGAACCGGACGAACTTGCGACATTTCCACGGTGACCACTGCCGCTGTATCTCCGTCCAGCGTCGTAAATTCCACTTCGTAGGCGAGGCCGTCCCGATAAATATGCACGACCCTTCCGACATCTCCCGCTTTCAATCCCTCGCGAGGGAGATCGCTTTTCAAAACGACTCGGTCATGTTCTTTGATCTTTTTATCTTTCATGCGTTGTGCGGATACGCCGTAACCAATCTAGCCACATCCCATCCCTTATCGCCAATCCAAATTGGCTGCACGTCAGCGGCTTTGCCAATTGGCGATTTAATTTGTCCAACGATAACATATTTCCGGCCATGCGGCGACGCTGTGGTTTGCGCAACTTCCGCCTGCCGCGCCAGCTCCCGCAATGCTTTCCCCAGTATTTGCCACTCAGCACGGCGAAACCCAAGCTCTTCGAAAAACGCTGCTTTGCCGCCATTATCGGGATGCGCAGCATCGAGCAAATAATCCGCGACCTTCTCATGCTCCACAACGGCCCTCTCGGCATTCGGCAATTTCAACTGCGGCACATTGCCAGAGCACTTTGCGATTGTCCCGCCCGGATTTGTCGGCTGTCGCTGCGATCTTCGACGGCCGATTTATACAGCTATGATGCTTTGCCGTTGGGCTTAATGTCGAGGC
>QHOW01000280.1 GCA_003219435.1 Verrucomicrobiota bacterium
GTCCCGACGCGCGGACGAAAGGATTGCGGCCAAAACGTTTCTTCGTCATTTCGGGCTTCCCGATCGTTTCGTCATTTCATTTGTCGTTCGTCATTCTAATGTGGAGGCCCTTCGCTTTTGAAATGTCCGCTTCACAGCGGTAATTTAGTGCATACATGATGCGACAGGACGATTTCGATTACGCGATTGAAAATACGCAGGTGATCCTCGCGCCGGAACAACAGATCGCGACCTTCGGCACCACGAGCTTTCACTTCTATCTCATCTCCGAGTTGATGGACCGTGTCGATCAGGTCCGGATTCGGAACGGAAAAATTCACGCCGAGCGTCCACAAATTCTCACTCCGGAACATTTTAGCCATTTGTTGCTGGAAGGATTTGGTGATAAAGCGCAGCGCTATGTCGACCGATTGCGCGAATACGCGCGCAACATCGCAGTGCTGCGTTACGGATTTCAATTTCGCAAAACCGGCGTGGCGGAAGAGACAATCCGCGACTCAATGGATGCCGTGATCGCGCGGATAAGGCACCGCGTGGAAAACGCGGAGGAACCGCTCAGCGCCATCATCCAAGGCGTGGACGATGCCTGGGAAGTCTGCCTGCTCAAATTCACCATCGACATGATCGAACGCTCTGCCGGCGGCAATCTGGGCGATTTCCGAAAGCGCGGCCTGATTTAGTCCGGGTAGCGCATTGCCTGCCCGCCGCGTGCGGGCGTGTCGCTTGCTGGTTTCGGCGTCGCGCCGAAACAATCTTTCATGAAGGTTCAACCTTCAAAAAGTTAACGCACGTCTAGCAAAGTTCGCGTTGGCGAGACGCACAACGCCTCCACGCGAGACGCGCGCGCTACCCAGATCCGGGATGTGCTTCATTACAGCGCGCTAAACTTTCCGCTTTCTTCGACCCGCGCATCTTGTCATTCTGCGCGTCCGTATACGGTATTTTGAAAAACTACCTCCAACTTAATCTCAGCCTGCTCTACTGGATTTTGATCGCGCCATTCACCGGTCAGTTTTTCAAAATCGCGCCGATCTTCCGGCAAATGGTGTTTATCGGGGTGCGCGCGGCGCCGATGGTCGCCCTGACCGCGTTCAGCGTGGGCGTAACGCTGGCCATGCAGGCCGCCCATTCTCTCGAGCAACTTGGGGCGGAAATGTACATTCCGGACCTGGTGATGGTGACGCTCTTGCGCGAGATGGGACCAGTTTTGATTGCAGTGATTGTGATCGGACGCAGCGGCTCGGCTGTGGCGGCGGAGTTAGGAACAATGAAAGTGTCCGAGGAGATCGAGGCGCTGGAAGTAATGGCGATCAACCCGATTCAGTATCTGGTCGTCCCGCGTTTCCTGGCAATGCTGGTGATGCTGCCGGCACTCACGATCTTCGGAAACTATATCGGCGTGTTTGGCGGCTGGGCAGTGTGCACGCTTGCCCTCGATTTTAATACAGCCGGTTATATCCTGCGCGCGTTGGAAAGCGCGGAGACATGGGATTTGTACTCGGGAATGATCAAAAGCGTCGTCTTCGCCTGGCTCGTGATCACGATCGCCTGCAACGCTGGACTACACGTCGAAGGTGGCGCAGAGGGTGTCGGTCAGGCAACCACGGGGTCGGTTGTGCAAGCTTTGCTTGCAATGTTGGTCATGAACGCGGTGCTTACAGGCATCTTCTTTTTTGCATGAGAGTAATGACGAAGCACTAATGACGAATGACGAAGGAATGAAATGCAATGATGAAGCTCGAATCACGAATGACGAAGGAATGACGAAATCCGAAGATCGAAATGTCCGCGCAGAGGATATCCTTTGGGATGATGGCGCAACAAAGCGCGTTTACGATCTTGAGGAGCGGACTGCGCGATTTGGCCAAGCGGTCATTGATTTCGCAAAAGCGATTCCGCAAGACCGGGTGACGAATCGCATCGTCGGCCAACTGGTTGGCCCAGGAACGAGAGTCGGGGCAAACTACGTCGAAGCTGATGACGCCGTCTCAAAGAAAGAGTTTTTGAAAAGCATTGGGACCTGCAAAAAGAGGCACGTGAAACCAAGCACTTTGTACGGATGGCGGTTCCGGCGTTGAAGCCTGACGCTCGCAAGCTTTGGAAGCCCGCGAACTGCATCTGATTTTCTCAAAAATTTGGAGGAGTGGAAAAAATGAATGACGAAATCCCAATGACAAATAACCAAGGAATGACGTTCTTAATTCGGGCTTCGTCATTAATTCGTCATTCGTCATGCGTCATTCGTCATTGTCTTAACCATGCCTGACGCGCCCATCATCGAAGTAACGGATCTCGTCCACAAATTCGGGGATCGCGCTGTGCTCGACGATATTTCCTTCAACGTCCACCCTGGCGAAACGCTCGTGATAATGGGTGGAAGTGGTTGTGGCAAAAGCACGCTGCTCCGGCATATGATCGATTCGATGAGACCGACTTCCGGCTCTGTAAAAATCTTCGGCGAAGAAATCGCTGCTATGAAAGAACGTGAGATCGGACAAGTCCGGCAACGATTCGGAATGCTGTTCCAATCCGGCGCGCGGCTCGCCTCACTCACCGTCGGCGAGAATGTGGCGCTCCCACTTTTTCAACACACTGACAAGTCTCCGGATGAAATTGAAGCAATCGTGAAACAAAAACTCGAGATGGTGGGGTTGACGGGTTTTGAGGATCTCAAGCCGGATGAAATCAGCGGTGGAATGAAGAAGCGTG
>QHOW01000067.1 GCA_003219435.1 Verrucomicrobiota bacterium
GATGACAAAAAGGATTAGAATGATGCCGGTGACCCCTACGATCATTTTTTTCCCAACCGACGAGCGATAAAAGGACGCTAAAATATTCACGCTAAAATTTGTGCGCCCGAAGAAGGCGCGTGGGTTTGAGATTATGGACGCCGCTTGGAGCGTCAAGGCCGCAGCAAGAAGCGGCGATTCCAACCGCCCGGCGTGAGCGCCTGGAACAGCCCTTCCCTGGGCGCGCCGTGAAACAGCGCAGCGACGGTTAAACGCCTTCCACGACGACCATGTTTGTTTTCGCGGTACGATGACGCATTTTGCGCGGTTCACTGTACTCCTCGCAATACAACCACTCCCTGGCACGCTGCATTGATTCGAACTTGAGCACGACAATCCGCTTCGGGTTCCAGTCGCCTTCGAGCACTTCGGTTCTGCCTCCGCGCACGATGTATTTGCCGCCGTACTTTTCTACGGTCGCACTGGCGAGCTTCTTGTACTCTTCGTAACCGGCCGGATCGAGGATATCGATTTCAACAATCACGTAAGCGGACATTGCTGGAGGTCAGAGGTCAGAGGTCGGAAGTCAGAGATCAAAGTCAGAAATTAGCGCCCGTTACCGCGATCTTTTGCGGCTAATTCTGGTACTCTTTTCCGACGCCGCAGCCGGAGCCAATTGTTCCAGGTTTTGCGGAGGCTATCGCGCGGAGTCTGGTATTTCTGGTTGAGTTCATTGCTCTTGACGATCTGGGCAAGGACGCCTTTCACGGAAAAGTCCTCGGTGTTTACAATTGTGTAGGCGGTACCGACGGCAGCGGCGTGATGCGCATCACTGGCCGCGGTCATCGGCAAACCGCGAATCTGCGCGTATTTGAACGCGTAACGATTGTAACGGCGCAGCGTGGTGGCAGCGTTGAAGACTTCGATGGCGTCAACGGGCAGCGTCTCGAGCGTTGAAAAACGGATTCCCGCGCGAAACAAATCGTAGGGATGCGGCGGAATGGCGAGCCCGCCGCGTTCATGAATGATGTCACAAACCTCGCGCGCCGGTTTTCCCTTTAGAAACGGAAGCTCCGCGCCGATGCAAAGAAGGTGACCATCGGCGGTGGTCACTTCTACTCCAGGCAGAACGAGGAAATCATTGACCGGCAAACCATCCAGCCGCATCAATCCTTTTTCGAGGAGATAATTAACAGCGTCGCACGTGTTGTGATCGGTGATGGCTATACCGTGCAAGGCTTTGGCACGTGCAGCGGCGATCAAGTCCTCCGGGCTGGAAACTCCGTCTCCGGAAAAAAAGGAGTGTGTGTGAAGGTCGATGTTAAACGCCACAGGCACGAGGCTAGTTTGGAGCGGCCGAAATGGAAAGCCTTGGTTTAAGCGAGAGAGACATGGCTCTCTACGGACGACTGCTGGGTGTTCGATCGTTAATTGTCCTGTTGCAGATAAACGCTGTGGCGCCGGGCCACTAAACGAGCTCTTCCACAAGAATGCCCGGCTCAACGGTAGTTTCTTCCTGGCCACGGTTGAATTGGTGGTCGTATAGCCGGCGGTAGTAACCGGATTTCTCCAGCAATTCGGAGTGCGTCCCGATCTCCTTGATGCGCCCAGAATCCATCACCACAATTTGATCGGCGGATAAAATCGTAGAAAGCCGATGGGCAATTGCGATTACGGTGCGCCCGGCAGCGAGTTTTTCGAGCGCCTTTTGAATTTGCATTTCGGACTCGGAATCGAGCGAAGAGGTAGCCTCGTCGAGCAGAAGAATCGGCGCGTTTTTCAGGACGGCGCGCGCAATCGCAATCCGCTGCTGCTGTCCACCGGAGAGAAGGCAGCCCTTGTCGCCGATCACGGTTTGATAGCCCTTGGGCTGGGCCATAATGAAATCATGCGCTGACGCAGTGTGCGCCGCCTCATAAATTTCGTTCGGCGTGGCATCGAGTCGTCCGAACTGGATATTTTTGAAAATGGTATCGTGAAACAAGAATGTCTCCTGTGTGACGAGGCCGATCTGCGCGCGCAACGATTTTTGGGTAACGGCGCGCAAGTCGCGGCCATCGATCTTTACCATTCCGGAGGTCGGATCGTACAGGCGCAAGATGAGCGAGAGAATCGTGCTCTTGCCAGCGCCACTCGCTCCAACCAGGGCATAGCTTTTTCCAGGTTCGATTCGGAGGTTCAAATTGCTGATCGCGTTAGTGGCGGTATTTGCATAGCGAAACGTGACATTCTCAAAGTCAATCCGGCCTTGAGAAGACGTGAGCACGGCGGCATTTGGCGCATCCTGCACAGTCGGCTCAGAGTCAAGAATCTCGAAGATCCCGGCCGTGGCGGCGATTGATCGCTGCATCACGATGTGGATTCTGCTGAGTGTTTTGATCGGGTCGTAGAGAATGAAAATTCCTGAGATCAGGCCAAAAAAACGGCCGGCGCTCAGATTTGCGGCGTAAACATAGAGCAACGCCATACCCACTCCGATGGCTGCCATTGTTTCAACCACCGGTCCGACCGCTTCGGTCGCCCTCTGGATGCGCATAATATTTGAGAATTGCGAGTCGTTGGCGCGCTTAAATTCCGTCTCCTGGTGCGCCTCCCGTGCAAACGACTTGATCACGCGAATACCGGCGAATGTTTCCTGCATTGTTACCACCATCTCACTCATGCCTTCCTGCTCATTTCGCACCGCCTTTTTCGCGCGCAGTCCATAGCTGCGAATCGGCAGCAAACAAGCCGGAAGAAGAATCAGCGCTACCACGGTAAATTTCCAATCCATCAGGAGAAGGACGGTGATTCCGCCAATGACCGCGACCGGCTGCTTAAAAAGATCGCTGCTGACGCTGGTCAGAGCCATTTGCATGACGCGCGTGTTGTTAGTGATACACGACATCAAAAAACCTGAGCGCATCTTGTTAAAGAAATCCATCGAATGGCGCACCATCTTGTTAAAAAGCTCGGTGCGAATATCGGTGATCACCTTGTTGCTTACCCACTGCATGCAGTAGGAATTTACGTAGGAGCACAAGCTACGCAGGGTCATGATGACCGGAATGGCCAGACAGATAAGGACGATTGAATTGATTTTGGGGCCGGAATCCAAGGCCGCCATATTGGAGCGTAGCGCCATCGGATTGGGGGCGCTTCCGTGGAAGACGGTGCTTGTCACCCGAGCGACCGCCAGCGGTAAAAGGGAGCTGACCAGGCCGAAGGCAAAACCCGACGCCAATCCCAGTATGAAACGGATCTTATACGGCTTGACGTAACCATAGACCCGCCGGTACGAGCTCGAGGCAACCCGAAGCGTTTGCCAGAATGACTGCTTTTTCTTGGTACGTTTTCCCTTGCTCATGAAGTTTGCGCCGTCGTCGTCGCGTGTGGCGACAGCAGCAAATCCATAGCACCGATCACGGCTGCCGTCGAGATTTGGCGCATTGGCAAAGCTGGCTGTTCGGGCGAGAACTCGCTCAGAGGCGTGGCCGATTCTCCTTGCAGAATGAGTGCAGGGCTCTCTAGCGGTCGCCAATGAAATGGATTTGTCGGTCCGAAAAGGATTACCTGCGGGGTTTGCGTTGCTGCTGCAAAGTGCATGGGAGCGGAATCGACTGTGACAAGAAGACGCGCCCGCTCAATCAGCGCCGCAAGGGTGAGCAAATCTGTTTTTCCAGAGAGATCGACAATCGGTTTGCGCAATCTGCCGTTGATTTCACAGAGATGTTTCCGTTCGACCTTTGAGGCGCCGCCAGTAAGCACGACGCTAATCTGTGAACCGGATCGCGCATGCTCGATTACGTCGGCCCAACGCTGCGGTTCCCAAAATTTCTCCGCACGCGCAGAGCCCGGATGAAAAATGACGTAAGGCTCGTTGATCTTCGAGTCACGCCGAAGCGCGTTCGCTTTTTCACGGGCTTTTTGCGGCAATTCCAGACGCAGCGCGCGGGAAACATTGCGAACGCCGAGTGGCCCGACCAGAGCGAGATTATAGTCGATAGTGTGCATAGCCAGCTTACGGACCTTTACAAAGTCGCTATAAACGCGGGCCTGTTGTTCCTGAAACCGGTCGCGCCGGCGATATACGATGCGTTTCCGGGCGCCGGACAAAAACGCGAACAACGCGGAGCGATCATTCCGTGTGAAATCAACGCAGTAGTCAAATCTCTGTCGGGCGAGCCCCAGAAAGAGGACAAGATCCAACAAATTGCGCCGCACCACTAAGATCCGATTGACATTGGGGATGGCTGGCAGCAAGTCGGCGCACTCACTGGAAATGGCCAGCGTCATCTGCGCAGTGGGAAAATTTTCGCGCAAAGTCGCGATGGCCGGAAGGGTCAAAATCAGGTCGCCGATCCGTTTGAGTTGAAGGAGGACAATGTTCACAGGCTGCTGATCGCCGGCCAAAATGCGACGGTCGGAGGCCCGCCGCCACGGAATTATCGCGCCATTCGCATGGCGGTTTCGTAGGAGTCCAGCAGTCGCGTTCGAAAATGATCCCAAGTGAAGTTTTCAACTACGCGGCGCCTCGCTGCGTTTCCCATCCGCTCGACGATGTCAGGATGTCGATATAGATGCTCAAGTGCCGCCGCAATCGCGTCAACATCTCGCGGTTTGACGATGATTCCCTCCACATCATCGCGTACCACATCGCCTGCCTCTCGCGTGGTGATTTGCGGCAGGGCGCAGGCGGCCGCCTCATAGGTAACTTTGGCACTACCCTCCCACTGCGACGGAAAGACATGGACGGTGCTTTGGCTGAGATAGCTCTCCGGATCGCGAACAAAACCTACGACGCGAATATTATCGAGCCAGAACTGCTTCAGATACGGCTTCGCTTCGTCATGCACGGAACCAACCAGCCATAACTCGGCGTCTGGGAGCTTGAGTTCGTGCCATGCTTCGAGCAGATGTTGAATACCCTTGCGCTTGATTAATGCTCCGGCAAAAACCGCCCGGAATTTTGCTGGTCGTTGACCTGGTTTGAAGCGTTCCACATTCACTCCGCGCGGCAGGTAAAATAGCTTTTCCTCAGCAAAACCGCGCATCCGAAAGGTGTCGGCGGCTGTCTGCGATAAAACGAGGAGCAAATCGGCAAGTTTATACTCTTCGGTAAAACGCTTCCGTTCGAGCAGCAATCCGGCCTTCCATTTTTGAAACCCCGAAGCTTTGCTTCTCGACTGAGAGGCTTGCGACCGGCCAATTTTCGCTTTTCCGCCATCACGATGCCAGGTTGGGATCTCGACGATCGACGGAATGCGGCGTTGTTTTGCTACGCGCAACGAGCACAAACAATCGCCCGACCAGCTGTGAAACAGATCATAGCGCCCGGTCGCCAGATGCCGGGACGCGATCCAATCAAGGTATTTTTTCTTTGCGGCATAATAGTAAGGCCGATCCAGAAACGAAATGAGACGCACGGGATGCCAGCGCAGAGAATGGATCAGCGACGCGGGAATTTCCCGCTGCCGGTTATCGTAGGCGATTGCTTTTCCCAGAAATCCGCCTCGATACGACGCGCGCAATGTTTCAAATGCATCCGTGTCCAGACCGGAACCGCCGATGCGCGCGAAAATCGAGTACAGCAAATGTCCCGGCAAATTACGAGTTGCCGGTGAGGGGGGGCCAACTAGAGGCGGAGCGTTTAAGGTTTCACCCAGCATCGGGTTACAACTATTCTGGCGAACGTGAAGCATGTAAAGTCGCGTCTGTGCCATATCGAACCCTAAAGATATGACAAAACAACTCCGCATCTGTTTTGTCCGGCGCGGGTATTCGCAGAGCGGTGGCGCCGAAGCATACTTAAAACGGCTCGCGCACGGAATAGTCGAAGCCGGATATGATGCGCAGCTTGTTACGACGGAGGCGTGGCCGCGCGATGACTGGCCTTTCGGTGCAATCCGCCGTTTGCAGTCCGGATCGGTGATGGAGTTTGCCCGCAATCTGGAAAAAATCCGGCCGCAGCTCCGTTGCAATGTCCTGATGAGCCTTGAGCGCGCCTGGAGTTGCGACGTTTACCGCGCCGGCGACGGTGTCCACCGCGCTTGGTTGGCGCGCAGGAGAAAATTTGAATTGCCGCTGGAACGATTTGTTCGAGGGCTGAACCCCAAGCATCGCGCCATTTTGCGCCTCGAAGAAGCGCTCCTGGCAAATCGCGGCGCCGGTCGCGTGATCGTCAACTCGCAAATGGTCAAAGCCGAAATTGTTGAGCTTTACGGCTATCCGGCGGACAAGATCGACCTCGTTCGCAACGGTGTTCCCCTCGGGCAATTTCGTTTCGATCCGAAGCTTCGGGAGGAGTCCCGCGATCAGCTAAAGGTGGAGAGGGATGAATTCGCGCTGCTTTTCGCCGGCTCGGGTTGGGAGCGCAAGGGGCTCCGATTCGCGATCGCAGCGATGGCCCTTTGTGATAACCGCAAGCTGCGTTTGCTCGTCGCCGGTCGGGGAAACCAGCGTTACTACAAATCCAAACATGTTCAGTTTCTCGGCGAGGTTCCCGATCCCGTACGCGTTTACTCGGCGGCCGACGTTTTCATTCTGCCTACGATTTACGATCCGTTTTCTAACGCGTGCCTGGAAGCACTTGCTTGCGGGCTGCCGGTGATCACGACGCGCAGCAATGGCTTTAGTGAAATTATTGAGAACGGAGTTCACGGCTCGACCGTCGATCTCGCTAACAACGTGACAGGATTGCGCGACGCGATTCAATTTTGGTCCGATCCAGCACGGCGCGCCGATGCAAGATCGATAAATACGCAACGTGCAGCGCAGTTCGACATTTCCGTGAATGTCGCCCGGACTTTGGAGATTTTAGCTCAGGCTGCGGCCAGCGCTGTATCCACGTCCGGAAAAATCTGAAACACCTGATCAAGCCGCGAGATTTCGAAAATGGAGCGAACCGTTTCCTGCAGGCCGGCCAGCGCAAACTTGCCGCCGTAGGCTTCGACCTTCTGCATTGCTTCGATAAACGTCGCCAGCCCTGCGCTATCGATGTAAGGTACCTGGGTAAGATCGATTACCAGCTGCTTCGGCTTTTTCTCAATCATTGCATTTAGTGACGCCGTGACGGCAGGCGAAACATGCAAGTCGATTTCACCTTCGAGCGGCAGCACATTTGGATGATCCTTGCGCGGCTTTGGAACAGGGGAGGAAGCGGGCTTTTTCATTCACACCATCAATCGTTAACGGCTCACCAACCGAGCGTATTGATTACACCTTCTACATCCGAAAGATCATCGATCAAGAAATCTGGCTGATATTTTGCAAGCTGGTCACGACTCCATGTGCCGGTTGCAACTGCAATAGTACGCGCGCCGAATGCTTTGCCGCAGGCAATGTCGCGCGGTGTATCACCGATTACGTCGATCTGAGATGTCGAGAATTGACGGCCATGCTTTTCTCTTGCCCGGGCGCGAGCAACGGTTCCAAGCCGGTTGCGGTCGTGATGGTCGTCGGCAAAGGCGCCGAATTCAAAGAAGTGCCAGACGCCATAGTGTTCCAGTTTCAGTTGCGCCCCGCGCGAGACATTCCCGGTCAGAAGCGCCAGTACGAGATGCGGCCGCGACTTCAGCTTTTCGAGCAATTCGAGTACGCCCGGAAGCAGCTTGCCCACCCGGCGCGGCAGCTCTAGCGAGAGAAAATGTAAGTAGCTGTCCAAAAAGGCACTGACATTTTCGTTCGTCGCCGGAATTTTATGTTTGTTCAGTATGCTGACGACAATCCCGGAATCGGTCACGCCCGCGATTTCGATATCGTGTAGATCATCGGTGACGCCGAAGCGCTCCGTGAACGCCGATTTGAGCGCATGCACGCCAGCGCCACCCGAATGGATGAGCGTTCCATCGATGTCGAAAAGAAGCAGGCGCTTTTGCGTTACTGTCATGCCGAAAAAATGACGAAGCTCGAATGATGAATGACGAAGGAATGACAAAGATCAACTCCCGAAACCTTTCCGAGTCAAATGGCGAGAGCTCTTCACCGGATCCCGGCATATTTTCGGGCTTCGTCATTCAGGCTTGTTTCGACATTCGACATTCGTGCTTCGTCATTAGCCTAAACAGATTCGTCAGCCCAAAGCTTTCGGAACGCGGAGTGACTCAAAGGCTTGGCGCATGCATCATAAGCACTGCGATCATGCTCCCAAGAAATACGAGCAGCACGATTCCGAGGCCGACAAAAATGGCACTGCGGAATGGGTCCTTCTGATCTTTTCGACGCGCGAACGGCGATGCGTTTGTAAAATCGGCCGGAGCTGCGCTGAATTCCGCCGGCCTGACTGTAATCTTCTCAAGCTGGGGCAGCGGTTGCGACCCACTCGTGTCCGATTCGTAACGGGCTTCCGCCGCGCCAAATCGAATCCGATCGTCGAAGCGCAGCCCCGTTTCCGCGGCGGGGATCCCATTGACGCGCGTGCCATTGGTCGAATCCAGATCTTTTAATCGGTACATTTCGCCGGCTCGCTGCAATTGAGCGTGATGAGTCGAGACCGACGGATCGTTTATTACTATCATATTGTCCGGGCCACGCCCGATGGTGATCAGATCTCCGACGAGTTCATGCGCAGTACCGCTGATGACCAGCTTCGGCATAATGTCGGTTATAACCTAAGCTATTCAGAGCGGTCATGTCGAGCGGGGACGACGGGTCGAATGAGCGGTGAACAAGGTCGAGACCGCAACAATTGACCACGCATGGCCGCGCCCGCATAGTCCCGAAAGCTTTCGGGATGGCAATCGAGTTAACGCGCAATTTTTGTATCATCGCGCACATCGATCACGGCAAGACGACTTTGTCGGATCGATTGCTTGAGCGCACGGGCACCATTCACGAGCGGGACAAGCAGGACCAACTGCTCGATTCAATGGATTTGGAGCGTGAGCGTGGAATCACAATCAAAGCGCATCCAGTGATGATGCGTTACACAAGCAAGTCAGGCGAAACGTATCGGCTGAACTTGCTCGATACACCGGGACATGTCGATTTCGCCTACGAAGTTTCGCGGAGCCTTGCAGCATGCGAAGGGGCGCTACTGGTGGTGGATGCGGCCCAGGGCGTTGAAGCGCAAACGGTGGCCAACGTGCATCTCGCGCACAAACAGGGACTGACGATTATCCCGATTATCAACAAGATCGATCTGCCAAACGCCGATCTGGCTTCGGTGCACCGGCAGCTGGAAGAAATCCTCGCGATTCCTTCCGAGGAAGCGATTGACGCGAGCGCAAAGATGGGGATCGGAATTGAGGAAATTCTCGAGGCGATCGTCAAACGAATCCCGGCGCCGCAAAAACCCGTCGATGCGACCTTACGGGCGCTGGTTTTTGATTCCGTCTTTGATGTTTACCGCGGAGTGATCGGATACGTGCGCGTGGTTTCCGGAACAATGGAGGCGAACCACGCGATCACATTAATGAGCAACAACGCACGTTACGAGATCAAGGAAGTAGGTGTGTTTACACCGAAAATGCTCGTGCAGCCCGGGCTAAACCCCGGAGACGTCGGTTATTTCATCGCAAACATCAAAACGACAGCCGACATCAAGATCGGAGATACCATCACAGATCAGCGTCATTCGGCACGCGAGCCGCTGCCGGGTTTTCAAGAGATTCATCCGATGGTGTTTAGCGGGATCTATCCGATTAATACCGGCGACTTCGAACATTTGAAGGCGGCCATCGGCAAGCTGAGCCTGAACGACGCCGCGTTCGTCTATCAACCGGAAAGTTCCGTTGCGCTTGGGTTCGGATTTCGTTGCGGGTTTCTTGGTTTGCTTCACATGGAAATCATCCAGGAACGGCTCCGGCGCGAGTACGACATGGACATCATCGCCACCAGCCCAAGCGTGGTTTATGAAATTCTGACGACGCGCAGTGAAAAACT